>NZ_JAUBVJ010000012.1:0-129393 GCF_036702785.1 Microcoleus sp. AR_TQ3_B6
AACAAATCAGAAAAAAAATGGGGATTGCATAATAAGATAGATTGTTTTCCTCTGTCCTTTACAAAAAAGCACTACCGGTAGCACTTAAGTGGCGACGCCGTGCGGGTGCAAAAATTAATCAAAAAAGCCCTTGCATCGAGGGAAAAAGCAGCCTGCGGTCTAACGGTAATCCGTTGAGTCAGGTTTGTTCCCAGGAAGCGCTAAAATCTTCTCAAGCTGGCTTGACCCGAAGAGGTTTCCCAAAAAAGACTACTCCTTCAAAGGTTGGGGATGTCAGGCAAGCGCTACCATTACACCTAGAAAAGGGAGAAAAATCAAATCGCTTACAGTGATTTTACTTTAGAAAAAGTGCAAAAATTTTTTGATTTGACTATTTCAGAAGATTTGGATATTTTTGCCAATGTTCCTGAGTTATAACCTAGTATTTTAGTCACGGAATTTTTAGCATATTATGCACAACTGGCATTAAAAATTAACACAGAAAAAGCACGGTCGGAAATGATTATCGCGCCGATATTGCTGGATTTCCGAAAACAGGTTGCCTCGAAAATAAGCTTATTTTCGGGAGTTGATTTTAATGTGGATTCGGAACGGGGATTAAACGGAACCTGCGACTATAGCAATCCTAAATCAGTTTCTATAACGGACAGGCGTTTCGCCTCTTAATCAATGTCCAGAGGCTCTGCCTCGATTGTAGCAGGCGAGGCAGAGCCTCCGGACCTGCGTTACCAGGCAGAGCCTGGTAACGAGTAGAATCATTTAGGATTGCTATATATAATCAGTAATTATACTGAAGAGTTATTTGTGAAATCTCCTATTATTAATTTCCTAGAAGCTAAAAAATAAAATATTGTAGGAGGGTTAGGTCAGTGCACTTCAGAAATGTTAGCAGCTCAAGTTTTTAACGAACGGGAGGGCAATCAAATCCCCGTAATTTTAGGAGCAGTTACTTCCGGAAATATTTGGAGGTTTTTACAATTAGAAGAAAAGCAACTCTGAGTTGACGCGACCGAGTATTATCTGAAAGATGTCAATAAAATCTTAGGAATATTGGCAAACGGAGTACACTCTTTGTCGTCTCCTATAATATAATTGTGAAATCTATGCAGTTTCACTCTCCTTGAACCGTGCCGCCAATACCAAGAGTCACAGTCAATTCAGGATACAAGCCGCAATCTATTGATACCAGCATTGAGGCGGAGGTGCTGATGTTTCAGCTATTGCAACAGTTAACGCCAACAAAAAGTACAGCGAACTTGCGCTTTCAATCGAGCGGCCCGAAAGCTGGCCATATTCGGAATAGAGAGCCAGTATTCCAATCTTACCAAGGCAAAAGTTCGGCAAAAATTTATTAAAAGGTGCTTGGGTGCTGAGTGGATAGAAGTTTTATCAAATAGCAAAGATTGGGAGAAGCTCGTGATTGCAGATCCGATTGAGTTAGCGCAAAAAATAGCCAGTATCTTGCTACCGCTGAATATTCCCTATGTGGTTGGCGGTGCCGTGGCAAGTTCGCTGTTGGGAGAAAACAGATTTACGCAAGATTTGGACTTAGTAATTGACCTGGAGGCGCGAATAGCACCTCAGTTAATTGATGTCATGTCAGCCGAGTTTTACATCAGCGAGTCGGCTGTGATGGAAGCGATTGCCAAGTCAAGAACAGCACCCCGCGAATCATCGTTCAAGGTGATCTATTTGCCTTCTCTGGAGAAAGCGCACATTTTTGTGATGGACAGCGATGACCCTTTTTCCGCTTCGGTGATGAGTCGCCGTCAGCTTTACCCTGTTAGTGGCTTAACAGAGGAGGGAATCTACATTTATTCGCCGGAAGATATAGTCCTACAAAAACTCAGTTGGTACAAACTAACTCCCCGCCGTTCTGAAAAACAGTGGACGGATGTGTTGGGAGTTTTGAAGGTGCAAGGGGAAAAACTCGATCGAGCTTACTTGAACCAGTGGGCTCTTACGCTCAAACTAACAGATTTGCTTGAGGAGGCGCTGCTTCAATCAGGGCATGAAGAGTAGTGTTGGCCCCTAGTGATTTAAAATAAGGCAGTCTGGCGGGTATTCCCACACTTTCTCGACTAACTGCCAGCTCAGCGCTTCCCCACCCAAGATTAACCGCTTGCGACGCAAAATTGATGCCGTTTGGGCGAGGAATGCTTTCAGGTGAGAGGGAAGGATTTTCAGGCAGTCGATCGCCTGCTGGCGAAAATATTCCCCTAACGCTTTAGGATGGGTTGCCCTGTCTTGGGAGATGATATGCAGGCACCCACCCCCACATAATGGGGGGAAAATTACGGTGTTGCCCAAGTCGGCGGCGAAGGTAGAAACGGTGGCAAAACTCGCATTTGGCACGTTGAGTGTTTGCTGGATGCTGTGGAGGTAATTGAGAAGCTGCGGGTGTTCGATCGCGACTTTTTTGGGGTGCCGGTGGAACCAGAGGTGTAAATTACAAGAACCGGCACTTGAGAGTCCTCCAGCATAGCAGCCAGTCGCTGTTCGGGGAAGGCGGGGTCTAGGGGCACGTAAGCTCGATCGGCTTTGAGAATACCCAGCAGTCCCACCACTATTTCTAAGGAAGGCTGCACACAGATGCCAACGGGCACCTCGGGAAGGAATTTTGGGATACGTGGAGTGCGATCGCGCTCTCTAGTTCTTCAAGGTTGTGTCAATTTAAAGAAAGATAGAGGGGCGATCGCTTCCTAGCTGCCGGGCTTTTGATATGTTGCTAGGGGCGATCGCGCTTTCTAGTTCTTCAAGGTTGTGTCAATACCCAACGAATCAGCCTGGACAAGCTACTACAGGAGCGACCAGCGTACTACGATACTATCTGAATATTTATTTCGTAGACACTGCCTTCATCGCTATTGCTGACTGCATAAGTAAAAGAGCCTGTATCGTGACTTTCCGGTATGGTTAAGTATCCGAGTTTGTCATCCGAGCTTACGGAGTCATAATCCCACAATTCTATTGTGGTTCCATTTTTGGGCAGTTGGAAACTATAACCTATTTCTTTTGTTTGCTGCGAATTGATTTCTTTGTATTTTCCCGAATCCGGCCATATTTTCTTGCCGTCCACTTTTACGTACAGATCGTCGGCTCCTGCAAAAAAGTGATCGAGTCCTTCTATAACCTGCACTCCTGCACCTGCGCCACCAACAGCAGCAACTCCAGTAGCAGCAATAAGTAGACCACCAGTCACAGTAGCACCTACAACAGCAGCAGCACCACCCGCTACAGCACCAATTGCACCAAATATGCCTTTTGCACAGTCGTCAATTCCTGAAGATGGTTTGATACACTTTACACTGATAAGGTTTAAAGTTTTGTTCCTGAGCTTGTCTACTCGGATTGATGATGTGAGGTCATTAAAATCTGCACCTACGAAAGAAGTATCACTGGTAAAGCTCTTAGAACGGCCAGAAAATCCTGCATGTTCATAGAGAGTGACCCTTAATCCGTTAGGAACTTTCAACGAACTCAGTTGATCGTTACCGATTGTCAAGCTAGAGACATCATAACTTCCCTCGTCAAGTTCCTGACTGAGTCCGCTATAGTTAGCATCTCGGTAAATCACTACTTTGAATGACATATCTTAATCCTCCTGAACTTTGATAACTGATACTGATTGCCTACATTTTTAAGACGCTTCAGAAGACAAGTTCTGAATTTTTAGAGGTGAGCTAGATTAGGTTTTTTTTGCGTCTCTACACCTACTGAGTCGCTAAGTTAACAAACAGCGTCCCAGACTGTCCAATAATTGGCATCATTTGCATCTGCTGTCGCCACAATACCTACCATAGCCGCACAGTTTGAATTACAACCAATATCAGGCTTGCTATCGGAGGTATGGCTGAGATTTTTTTCTGGAAATCTAGATCCTGAAGCCGTCACAGTGACTTTAAATATTCCTGACAAATTGGGTGTTTGCAGTATTTGCTTCGGATTGTCTGAGGTAATGATACCTATCCAGTTGTTGTCCGTTGCTTCAATCTTCACTGCCCATTTAGTGACCGCAGTGCTAGTATCATTTTGTGGGGATACATAAGCCCAAAATTGCGCTCCCTTTCCTTGATGTTGCGCCAAGTTAGCAATCATTTTGCTCATAAAATTTTCCTTAGTATCTGGTCGTACACTTTAATAACGATTTCAGTCATCAGTTTCTGAATTCTGATTTTAAAAAAATGAAACCTGATCATCCTCAACAGACTCGCGGACATGGGATTAAAAATAGGGAATACCCTACAAAGGAGGAGAGCCAGATAAGCGCACAAATTCTCCCGCAACTTTCCCCAATACCAATTTTCCCAGACGATGAAACAGTTGTGAACCTCTGAAACTGGACAGCCACGGGGGGACTGCCCCTACTATCTGTTTCCCGATCGCATTAAATTCCTCCAACCTCCCCTCAGCAGTCGCCGCAACAGAATCCGACTCAGAATCCCCCACAGATACCGCTACCTCCGGCGGTTCCTCACCCACAACACTCTCCACTTCCGCGATCGCAACAGATAAAGTCACCGACTCCCCTGCGATCGCTTCAACTTCCGCATTCCCCTCAGACAGTTCCTCAATTGCCGACTCCGTTACCGCCGGTGTCACCGCCAATTCCGGTTCAGTCCCATCCTCCCCGATAAAATATCCCCGCAACTCCTTTACCAGAATTGCCCGCGCTTGGGAGATGCGCTTGCAGACATTCTGGTAGGTAATATTTTGGCGATCGGCTATCTCTTGATGAGACAATTCTTCATAAAAATGCAGGATAAACGTCTCTCGCATCTTGGTCGGCAACTCATCAATAGCAGCGCGAATGACCCTCTTTTTATCGTCACTATCCAAGGCGCTTGCTGGTGTCTCGTCAACAGAAACCAGTCCTAGCTCGTTTCGATCCGCGTACACTTCTATATCCTCCACTTGATTCGCACCTCGGCGGCGTGTTATATCGATCCAGAAATTACGAGTCACCGTCGTTAGCCAACATTTAAAATTCTCGATTTTTCCCGCGTACTTTTGCGCCTTTTCCCACGCTTTGACCATCGCCTGACTCAGCAGGTCTTCCGCTTCAGTTGAGTTGCCGTTCATCCACTTGAGACAGCAACGAAACAGGTAGTCTCGGTGCTGTTGGAAGATTTGCCAGAAGGCATTAATTTCCCCGGCGGCAAGGCGTTGTAAGAGTTCGTGTTCTTCTGTTCGGGTTAGGATGTGGTTAGTAGTGGCTGGCATCATCATAATTTCACTGAGCCAATTAATTAATTGAAAGGCAATATTTAAGGTTTATTGTTGTCGGGGTGATTCGTGAATCACCCCGAATCACCAAAATTAAGCAAAAGGAACGGAAAACAGAGCGCCCCCCTCGGTAGAGAATCCGTAAATAATCTAATTTTGCCGACACTATTAACTGGTTCATTTATGAACCATAAATGAAACAATGTATCCTTCAAAAGGCTATAAATTTCCACAGAAATTTAGCTGCTATTTTGGCAGTTTGTCTGCTTTGCAGCCAGGAACTCAGCTTGGAAAATTAGATCGAGGTCAGCTCATTGAGCAAACCGATTGATTTGCTGGTTAAGATAGTTCTCTCCAAGAACTGCTTACTAGGTAAGACCAGTGCTACCCGCAGCATCTACATTCAGATAGACAACCTGAATCATGCTACTATCTATCTTTAGATAGAGCCGACCGACAGCATGACTCTTACTGTTTTCTGTCTTTTGGTGGATGCTATTCAATAGTATGTGTGGCCTATCGGCATAAAGCAAGTCGGAAAAGTCGGATCGTCAGGTCGGATAAGTCGGATCTCTAATAAATTTGTGGCTGCTCACAAAGTATAGTATGCACAAAACCTTTACAGTCAGAAGCTTACAGCTAAAATGGCGATCGCTCTGCTGCCATCCACCACCAATTCACCAAGCAGTCACTACCGACCCCGTGGTCAGACCCGAGTCAATCGATTTTAGATTTTAGATTTTAGATTTTAGATTGACCCCACGGATAAATGCTCTTTCTTGAGGATTTTCGATTTTCGAAAAGGGATTGATTCCACGGATAAATCACGTGGCGGGTACCACCTTTGAAATTCTTGGTCAAGCAGGTTGTATACTATACTTAGTGTCTTTAATATTTTTTGTATAGCAACCGCCAAGGCCGTATCGCCTACAATCAAAACTACGGTGCATAACTCAAAATTAGGGTGCAAAACTTAAAAACCTTACCCGATGAGATGGATTTGCATATGACTTTTGAAGAAGTTCTAGAATTTATCGAATTAGCCTTAGAATCCAAGACCAGTAAAACGTTAACTTTGCTTGAAAAAGAAATCTTAAAAGCTGCTTGGAAAAACGCAACTTATAGTGCTCTTGCTGAGAGCTTGTACCTCAGCGTAGGACATATCAAAGATTCATCTTCCATCCTGTGGCAGCGCCTTTCAGACGTAATGGGGGAAAAAGTTACTAAAAATAACTTCCGCTCCCTGCTAGAGAAGCAAAGCACCACAACTGATCTCGCCGAGGCAAAAGTCGAAGGCGAACCTATGGCGATGGCTTCGGTAGCAGAAAGTGACATTAATGAATTAGGAACTCCCAAAGGCAACATTTTAATTGTTGATGACCTCCTAGAAAATCTGCGCTTTCTAACAACAATTCTCACCAATGAGGGGTATAAAGTTCGCTGCGTCACCAATGGTACGATGGCCTTGAGGACTATCCGCAATCATCCCCCCGATGCTCTGTTGCTGGATATTAAAATGCCAGACATGGACGGCTATCAAGTCTGCGAAGCCCTCAAATCCGATGAAAATACCTCAGAAATTCCAATTATTTTCTTAAGCGCACTTGACCAAGTATTTGATAAAGTTAAAGCTTTTAAGGTCGGGGGAGTTGACTACATTTCTAAACCTTTTGAGCCGGAAGAAGTGCTAGTGCGCCTCGAAACTCAGGTCACTATCCAGCACCAAAAACGCCAGCTTAAAGCAGCAATCGAGCGACACCAGGAAACCGCAGAAATTGCCTACCAATCTCGCGCCCTGCTGGCAAATTTGCTAAACTCATCTCTGGATGGAATAGCTGCTGTGCAGGCGGTGAGGGGAGATATCGCTGGAGAAATTGAAGATTTTCGCTGCTTGGTAGTTAACCCTGTATTTGCCAGACTCTTAGGGAAAAAACGAACAGAACTCGCGGGCGAACCCGTGCTGAAAAAACTGCTTAATCAATTGATTCCAGGATTGTTTGATTTATTAGTAGAAGTTGTTGAGACTGGAGAATCGCTTGAAAGAGAGGTTCTTCTAGAAAGTGATTACCTTGGCAAATGCTATTATTTCACTGCTGTGAGATTGGGAGATGGTTGCTCAATTACCATCCGCGATATTACAGACTTAAAACAGTCGCCATTAAAGTCAATGATGGAACTGAACCAACCACTTGCAATCATCAAATAGGATAAACCTGAGATATTGCACCATTCTCAATAAAGCTTTCAAGGGCGGGCTCTGGGGCCCACCCCACAGGAAATAATGTTTATTGTTGAACAAGGCGGAAAGCCTGTTCCACAAAGAGTAGATTTTCTTGTGGAACGGGCATCTTGCCCGTTCATAAAAAGCTTATTGAGAATGGTGCAACATCTGCGATGACAAAACTTACGCAATCCGACGCCTAGAAACCGAGTTTTTTAGCGCATCTACGGGCTGTAACGAAGTATGAGGTAAAAAACCCGGTTTGTGACCGCCCGTGCGTCAGTCCTAAAAATATCAAGATTCACGGATCAAGGGTTCAGTTAAATCAAGAATCTTCTCAAACTGAAACTTATTCACCCAATCCCTGAGAGTTTGAAGCTCGAAAGCGTGAGATTCAGGAATCTCCTCAAGGAGTTGACAAACCAATTCCGCATCCGCGTCAATAGCTGCTTCATATAATTTTACTATCCATTTTTTTGACATCGCTGCTAATACATCCGTTAGATTTAACGGTTCTCCAGTCTCATTAGATGAGTGGGACGGTAGCTCTTGATCTTGATAAATATAACCGACTCCCAAATGTTTAGCCATGATGTCAAAGATGGCTGCTGTGTGGAACGGTTTTCGCACAAAATCATCACAACCAGCCGATAAAATAACTGCCTTTTCTTCTTCCCACACGCTAGCAGTAATAGCAATAACAGCAGTAGCTTGACCTTTAAGAGTGCCTTTAATGCGTTTCGTGGCTTCATACCCATCCATAACGGGCATTCTCATGTCCATCCAGATTAGATGCGGTGAGTATGAATCCCAAATTTCAAGCGCTTCAATACCGTTACTCGCTTCTTGCACTTCAAAACCCACAGGTTTGAGGAGTTTAACTAACAGTTGCCGATTGTAATCTCGATCGTCCACAACTAGGATGCGATATTGGGGTTGGTTAGGCGCTAGGGCCACGACGCGACGGCTATAGGGTTGGTTTTGAATTGCACTTCCATCAGCGATGCCCACAAGAATGTCAAATTTAAATATTGTGCCCGTTGTGTGTTCTAAAAGTTCCTTGAGAGGCATTCCAGGGGTGAAAGCTTTGCCGCCACTGATAACGGTGATTTCACCTCCCATCAAGCGGACAAATTGACGGCTAATCGTCAGTCCTAATCCGGTTCCTTGCTGCACTTTTTGACCTGATGCTGTTTGCACGAAGGGTTGGAATAGTTTCTCCAGTTCGTCTGCGGCAATGCCAACTCCCGTATCTTTGACTTCAAAGGTAATGGTTGTTGGTTGTTGGTTATTTGTGCTTTGTATTCCGGCTTCACTGTTGCCTTGGGCTGTTTTACTTTTTGCTTCTACAGACACACTTCCAGAAGAAGTAAACTTCAGGGCATTACCGATTAAATTAATCAGCACTTGCCGTAACTTCACTTGATCGGCGTAGATGTATTTAGGAACATCGGCAGCACATTCAAATCGTAATTGTAAGCTTTGAGAGTTTGCTTTCAATGCAAACATATCCTCTATCTCAGCTAATAAGTGATGAAGATCAAAATTATTTTCGGAGAGCTCCATGCGTCCAGATTCAACTTTGGAAAGGTCAAGCACTTGATTAATTAGAGATAATAAATGCTCTCCACTGTTTTTAATAATTGTGAGGTTTTCTTTTTGTTCAGTTAACAGGTTTGTATCCTGATTCATCAGTTGAGAAAAGCCGAGAATGGCGTTGAGGGGAGTTCGCAATTCGTGGCTCATGTTGGCAAGGAAAGTGCTTTTGGCGAGGTTGGCGGCAACGGCTGCTTCTTTCGCTCGTTCGAGTTCTGCTTCGGCTTTTTTGCGATCGCTAATTTCCTGTTCTAAGCGGACATTTTCGATAAGCGTAATCTCGGCTTGCTTGCGATCGCTAATATCTTGAAAGGCTGCGATCGCATATTCTACATTACCCGTATCATCGAAAATCGGCGTACTCGTTGCTTCTACAAAAATGCTGCCATCGCTTTGGTGCATTTCCAAGTCATCCGCCTGAGCTTTTTCACCGCCAAGCGATCGCACCAAAGGTAGCTGTTCCACTGGATACATATCCCCTGTGCCTGCCCGATAAATGCCGTAGGTTTGTGAGAGTTGGTCGATTTCCGTTTTTGGTAAATCTTGAATATTCAGTAACTGCTGTGCAACTTGATTGGTGTAGATAATTTGTCCTTTGGCATCGTGAACGGAGATGCCCAGAGGTATGGCATTGAGGAATTTATTCAGGCGATTTTGGGTCGATTGTACTTGGGTGTAGAGTCTGGCGTTAGTAAGGGCGATCGCCGCCTGACTTGATAAGAGTTGAATTACTTCCAGGCGATCGGGTGTAAAAACGCCATCTGCTAAATTATTTTCCAAGTAAACAATTCCAATTAATTGCCCTTGATTGAGCAGAGGGGCACAAAGGATAGACTTGGGCTGCTGTGTTTTGATATAAGCATCTTGGGTAAATCTGCCTTCACGGGCAACATTGGTTTCAATCAGTCCTTCCTGAGTCCTTTCAACATAGTGAATAATCGACAAAGGCAGACAGGTTTCTATAGGAGTCGATTGCAACACCATCACCTGATTTGAGTTGGCCTCACCTGACGCTTCGACTCGCAGTTGTCCTTGAGACTCTAAAATTAGATAGCCAATTTGTGCGCCGCAGCTTTCCAGCAGAATTTTCATCAAAGTCGTGAGGAGTTTATCCAGCTCAATTTCACTGGCAATTGCCCCAGATGCTTTCATCAATGCTGCCAAATCCAGGAATTCACCTGAAGTATTGCCAGAAGTAGTAGGTAGGGTGTTGCGCGAATTTATGGACATATTACCTGTCGAAAAACGCTTTAAAAGTTCTGGATACTGCCGTTTCAAATCTGTCATTTTAGCTGTAGCGCCCCAACGTAAATAGCAGTAGTAAGCATTTGTCATATAGGCTTGGGCAACTTGCTCTTTTCCCCAAGCGATGTAGAATTTGGCTGCCAATTCATTAGCCAAAGCCTCTTCGTTGATGTAGTCATGTTCTTTGGCTAAGGCAATGGCGCGATCGTAGTAGTCGATCGCCCTAGCATTTTCACCCAAAACTCGATATCGCTCTGCCTCCACTAGATAGAATTTATGGAGGTGAGTCATCGGAGCAAACTGCGCCCATTTTTTGATATTTTTTTGGTTGGCTTTCACCTTCTGGAGGATGAGTTTTTGCTCTGATTTGGGTGCGCCAGAATAGATGGCAAGATGGACTAAAGAATTATAGAAATGATAGAGAGGAATAGTCCCTACAGCACTATCGCTATATTTTTCGGCTGATTTAACATTTTCTATAGCTTGCTGATAGTCTTGAAAAAGATAGCAGAGAAATAACTTGTAAAAATAGACCGAGCGACAAAGATTTTGAGCATTCACCTCTCGATGCAGGGGTAACATTTTTGTTTCGTCATAGCTTTCACCGATTAAACGGCATTTATCTTCAGCCTGTCCCATCAAGTTCAATAAAACCTGTCGATTGAGTTGGTTGTAGTAATATGATGTTTCTTGTTTCAGTTGGCTGAGGGTATTACTGTACATTGCCATCTCTGCCTCGACTCTTGCCAATTCCTTCCCCAATACATAAGAATGATAGCAGTATACACAAACTGAATAAGCTGCATATTCTAAGTCTCCAGTTTCTAGGGCTATCGAGTAAGCATTCTGCAAAGGGTTTAAAGTTTCCCTAAGATGCTCTTTCCAATGTTTGACAAAGTAATTAACAATAAATATGGTTCTGGCTGTTAGTTCTTTAGTATTAAATTTATCCAGTAACAAGATAGCCAGTTGCCCAAATTGATAACCAGTCTCAATGTCTCCTACGGTTTCCCCAGACAGAATTAGTCCGTAAGTAGCATAGGCAGAAGAAGACACAGAAGTATTCCCATATTTAATTGATAAGTTGACCTGTTTAAACGCAATTAACGGTAGCAATTCAGGTAGGGCAAAATGGGCAGCAGAAACTACACTTGATAGGATACGCATGGCTGCCAGTCGATCGGGATTAGTCATCACTGGTAGGTCGATTAAGTCCTCAACTCGCTTCCCTACTAAACTTAACTTTGTCTTCACCAGTTCCAGGAAAATATTTAATTTTGTTGGTTTTTTGGGAAAGCGAATCCCCAACATCTTTAATACTAAAAGTGCCGTATCTATAGCTTCTAACGGTTTGTTTTGTGCTGTATAGGCTTGAATCTTGACTTCATACACTTTCACTTTGTCCAGCAATGAAGTAGCTTGTTGAAGCACAATATCGGCCAATTTTTCCATTTCCTCAACGTGACCACTCAAGATAGCAGCTTCTACTGTTTCCACATAAAGTGCCAGAGTGATGTCATACTGACGAAGCCAAGTATCTGCACTCAGGCAATTTATACCGATTCTTAAGTAATTCCAGGCGGGTTTCCAAGCTGCTGATGCCTTCGCTTTTTTGCCAGCAATGAGATTTAATTGAGCAAGTTTATCTCTTTCTAACTGAACGTCAATTGCTGGAATACCGAAGTTGAGCTGATTGACAATATCAAAAATCTTTTGGTGGAGGATCTGTTGGGGTGTATTTTGTAACAACAGTTGCCCGATTTTCCAATGAACCGCTTGCTTGTCATCTGGGGGAATTAGGGAATAGGCGGCTTGCTGGATGCGATCGTGAGCAAATTTATAAGTAATTTTTAAGTCCTTGATATCTCGGTCTGTTTTCAGGAATTTGTAATCATCCCCTACGGGTAATATCAGTCCCGCTTGAATGGCATCCCACAATTCATTTGCAGCTGCTTTTTGAGCAGTTTCATTAATAAGTGAAAGGGTAAGTAAATCAAATTGGTTGCCAATACAAGCGGCTAACTGTAAAGCTTTTTGTGCTGATTCGGATAAGGTTTGAATTTTATCTGCCATGAATTCAACAACGTTATCAGTAATATTCCTAGTTATAATTTGCTCTAAATCCCAAGACCAAGCCCCAGCATTCGGATCAAAATTCAGCAATTGCTCTGTAGAAAGTGATTTCAGAAACTCTTTAATAAAAAAGGGATTTCCTTGTGTTTTTTGCCAAACCAACTCGGCTAATCTTTGCGTAGGGACGCACTCTGTTTTCAGCGTATCCGCAATGAATTCATTAACCTGGTTTAAATTTAAGGGTGAAAGGGAGAGATGATTAATTACTACTCCCTGTGTTTTCATCTCAGATAAAGCCAGCATAGTAGGATGACTTGCACTGACTTCGTTATCTCGATAAGCTCCGATTACAAATAGATATTGAGTAGTGAAATCGGTCATTATCAACTGGATAAATTGTAGCGTAGCGCTGTCTGTCCACTGAAGGTCGTCTAGAAATAGGACGAGGGGATGTTCTTTTTGGCAAAAGACCTGAATAAAGTTTTGAAAAGCTAAATTAAACCGATTTTTTGCTGCTGTTGGAGGTAATTGGGGGATGGGATTCTGTTTGCCAATAATCAGTTCAACTTCGGGAATGACATCAATAATAATTTGTCCGTTGATTCCTAATGCCCGTAGAATCTTCTCTTGCCACTGTTGTAATTGGGGTTGAGTTTCCGTGAGCAGTTGCCGCACCAATTCTTGGAAGGCAGCGACTAAAGCTTGATAGGGAATATCGCGTTGCAACTGGTCAAATTTACCTGCAATAAAGTAGCCCCTTTTTTGAGTTATGAGTTTATACAATTCCTGAACTAAAGCTGATTTTCCAATACCAGAGTATCCTGAAATTAGCATGAGTTCAGTTTGTCTTTGTACGGGCAGATTTTGTGACTGAGTTGTTGTTGGGTTACTCAGGTTATTTGCTAAACCAGCCCCTACTTGTTTTTCTTGTCCCGACGCTACGCGCTCAAATGCAGTCAATAAGGACTCAATCTGTGATTCTCTCCCGTACAGTTTTTGAGGGAGTTGTAATTGAGGAGAAATGTCTTGGTATCCTAAGGAAAAAGCTTTAATTTGGTCATTTTTACATTGAGCCCGACATTTTTTTAAATCTGCCTTGATTCCCCAAGCACTCTGATATCTATCTTCTGCGGTTTTTGCCATTAACTTCTTGACAATTTCTGAGACAGGCAAGGGAATTTGTGGATTAATTTCATGAGGCGGAGTGGGTTGTTTGGCAATATGGCAATGGACTAACTCAAGTGCATCTACGGATTCAAAAGGCAACTGGTTGGTTAGCAGTTCATAGAAAGTAACGCCAAGAGAATAAAAGTCGGTGCGGTAGTCGATCACTCGATTCATCCTGCCTGTTTGTTCTGGAGACATATAAGCAAATGTCCCTTCTAGAAGATTAGGACTTTTGAGGCTTGGATTCTCTTGGGATAGGATGGTAGATAAGCCAAAGTCAATAATTTTTATTTGTCCGGTTTGAGGATTCAAGACAATGTTAGATGGATTGATATCTTTGTGAATGACATTTTTTTGATGAACTTTGCCTAACGCATCTGTGATTTGGATGGCTAGGTGGAGAAAGTCTGGTAAAGCAAAGGGACAATCTGACCACAGGATTTTTAAGGACTCTCCTCCAAAATCCTCTAAGAACATGACTTGTGTGTTCTCGTATTTTCGCAGTTCGTAGGCTTTAATGGTTTCCTCTAGGTTGAGACGGCGAGTGATTTCGTATTCCTGCTGATAGCGGTAGAGTTCGGCTGGTGTGGGATAATCCTCTTTGAGGAGTTTCAAAATTACAGGTTGCTGATTTGATTTGAGGATGCCTCGGTATACTAATGAATTAGCACTTTCGTAAATCTGGTTGACAATTGTGATATCGGGCAGTGAAATCATGTTGGGCATTATTGCTGCCTAAAAAAGTTGAGTAGTCGGCAGTTAATTTCAGTTATAGTTAGCTTTCGTACTTGTGAAATACAGCTTTTTTTGTCTGAACTCGCCAACGTAAAATTATGAGTAGGTAAGGTTTTCTCTGAGTATAACATTTTTATTTAGCAGAATGTCAAGACTAATTTAGATGGTCTGAATTTTCAGGACTTACGCAAGTACGCTACATATAGGGTACAACCTACGGGCGATTGCAGCGTCTAGCTACAGTGCGATCGCCAAAAATCTAAAATCTAGGAACGGACAATAATTAATGATAAAATACCTTAAGGATTTAGTTGGCAAATTGTGGTAATCTGACAACAATCCACTTTCATTCTCTAGCGAGTTCGTGCAGCTATGCGAATCGGTAAAAATTTCCCAAAGTTTCTGCTTTTCACAATAGCGTTATTTTTCGCAGTATCGCTGTTGATTAAAGTTACTAAGTTTCACAATTATTTCGGCATCAACCGGGCGGATACCGAAGTGAAAGTTGTTGCCCTCACTTACGATGATGGCCCCTATCCTCCGTATACAAATCAGCTTTTAGATATTTTAGACCGCTATCAAGTTAAAGCAACTTTTTTTGAAATCGGTCGCAATATTGAGAAACATCCAGAAATCGTGCCAATGATTGTCACGAGGGGACATGAGTTGGCAAACCATTCTTACTCTCACAAAGATATGATGTTTAAACCCCGGGATTTTTTGCTGTCTGAAATTGAAAAAACGGATAAACTTTTGCAGGAAGTGGGGGTGAAGCAAGACAGTATCAGTTTTCGGCCACCTTTTGGTCGGCGATTTGTAGTTTTGTCTTATTTGCTATCCCAAATGCACAAAAAACTGATCATGTGGGATGTGGATTCCCAAGATTATGAAAAAACACTCACGGTAGAAGATATCGTAAATCGGGTGATTAAAAATGTGCGATCGGGTTCGATTGTGGTGATGCACGACGGCGGGGGCGATCGCTCAAGAACGGTAGCAGCAACCGAGATAATTGTCAAGGCTTTGCTGTCAAAAGGTTACGAATTTAAAACTGTTTCTGAGTTGTTAAAATAGAAGTAGCGTGCGTCAGACACAATTATTTTCGCGACAAATCAACAATTTAATTGTGACGCACCATGGAATAAATGGTGGGTCATAATTAGACTTTCCGTGCCGATTGAAAATTTCCAACCTGACGTACCCTACCACAATCAATAACCAAGATAGTTTGCCACGTAATTAGCAATTTTTAGGCTGCCGCCCGATCGCCCCATTCTCTCTAAACCATTTTGAATGCAACTGGCTAAATATTTATCATCTTGTAAAGTGCGATCGACTGCCAAAGCAGCTTCCTTGATAATATGAGAATTCGCTGGTTGTGTGCCAATAACCTGCACCGAGTCACCTAAAAGCCGATTTTGAGCTTCCGCAAACCGATAGGTAAATGCAGGGCCGTTTCCCGGTACTGCAATTACAGGTTTTCCCAAGCCCACAGCTTGTTCGACAGCAGTTCCAGTCATCCCAATTACTAAACTGGACTGCTGCAAAATATCGGCGAAAGCATCGGGCGAGCAAATTACTTCTACTTCTTCTAATTTGTGTGCGCGAAAAGACGGTTTGATTGCTGGAAAAATGAGCTTTCCCCATCGGTGTTTCCATCCATAACGCGCCGCAATATCATCTAATTGAGGCATCAAAGCCGGAACTAAAGCTGCCCAAAACTGCACCGGTACCGTAGAGTTAGTAGCAATTTCTTTAACCAGTTCCATCAGCAAAACGAGGTTGTTAGTGGCTTCTGGGAGGCGAGAACCGGGGAGAAGGGCGATCGTCCGAACTCGGGGGATTAACTGCAAATCTTTGCCAGTAGAATTGAGGTGGTCCATGACAGGATTGCCGACAAACTGAGCTTTCTTTAAACCCTGTTGATTTAAGTCAGCAGCAGTCAAAGCATCTCTAGTAAAAACAGCAAGGCATCGAGGCGAGGAAAGCAACTGCCACAAGATTAAACCCAAATCGACTCGCCCCTCGTAATAACTAGAATGAGCCGATAGAAAAATTATATAGGGGCGGTTGCTGGCATGGGCGATCGCCGCGGCGACAATATCCCCAGTTGCCACTACCAAATCGCAGTGGCGCGAATGCCTCCAAACAGCCTGCAATTGCTGCCAAGTCAAAGCAATCAGCCCGGCCCCAATATCTTTGAGCAAAAACAGGGGATTCATGTAAAAAACGCCGCCTGATGGCATTTTACTGGTAGGCCCAATAATTGGCACGGTCGATCGGCTGTAAGCAGCCCCGTCACCGACAATGGGCATCGCCGAAACATCAACATCCACGCCAGATGCTCTCAAAGCTTTGAGAATTTGACAGTTAATCGCGTCTTCCCCGTGGCCATTGCTGAGGAAAAGTATCCCCTTCGATTTCATAAAATCCAATCAATATCAGGCTTTTTAAACTGATTTGCGCGATCGCTACCTGCCGACAGGCTACGATTTTGTTACTCTAATTTAAATACATTGTGGAAGAGAAACAGCGTGAATATTGAAATTGGGCGGGGCAAAAGTGCTCGCCGAGCTTACGGCATAGATGAAATCGCGCTCGTACCAGGACAGCGCACCCTCGATCCGAGTTTGGCAGATACCAAGTGGCAGATTGGCGGGATCGATCGAGAAATCCCGATTATCGCCAGTGCAATGGATGGAGTAGTCGATGTCCGCATGGCGATTTTGCTGTCGGAATTGGGAGCAATGGGGGTGCTCAACCTAGAAGGAATTCAAACCCGCTATGCCGATCCCCAGCCAATATTAGAGCGCATCGCCAGTGTCGGGAACCACGAATTTGTTGCCCTAATGCAGCAACTCTATGCCGAACCCATCAAGCCAGAATTAATCGAGCTCAGAATTAAAGAAATTAAAGCAGGAGGAGGGATTGCCGCCGTCAGCGGTACACCGGCCGCTGCGAGCAAATACGGTCGGGCCGTTGCTGAATCGGCAGCCGATATATTTTTTGTGCAAGCAACTGTAGTCTCCACAGCTTTTCTTTCCCCTGACTCTATCGCGCCTCTAGACTTAACTCAATTCTGTCAAGAGATGCCGATACCAGTAATTTTGGGCAACTGCGTCACCTACGAAGTCGCCCTGAATTTAATGAAAACTGGCGCCGCGGGCATTCTCGTGGGCATTGGGCCGGGGGCTGCTTGCACGTCTAGAGGCGTATTGGGTGTCGGCGTTCCCCAAGCCACAGCGGTAGCAGACTGCGCCGCCGCGCGGGACGACTACTATCGCGAAACTGGCAAATACGTGTCGGTAATTGCTGACGGCGGTTTAATTACCGGGGGCGATATCTGCAAGTGCATTGCCTGCGGCGCGGATGGAGTGATGATTGGTTCGCCCTTTGCCAGGGCCGCCGAAGCTCCCGGCCGCGGCTTTCACTGGGGGATGGCGACTCCCAGCCCGGTTTTGCCGCGCGGCACTCGCATTCGCGTGGGGACTACGGGTACTGTGGAGCAAATTTTGCGCGGGCCGGCCCTCCTAGATGACGGTACGCACAACTTGCTCGGAGCTCTGAAAACTAGCATGGGCACCCTGGGCGCTAAGGATCTTAAGGAGATGCAGCAAGTGGAAGTGGTAATTGCTCCTTCTCTGCTGACTGAGGGTAAAGTCTATCAAAAAGCTCAGCAGTTGGGCATGGGTAAGTAGATTTACTGACTGAATACCAGGGTACCTTGACAAAATTTGTTCAAGAGTCTCGAAATTTACAGAATGTTGTGGAATTATCGAGAAGGAGATGTCACAATATAAGAAGCGGAGACGAAGGTTTCCGTTCACTCCTCACACCACACTCCGCCCGGACTACTGTTCGGGCGGTTCCTTTTTTACCCAAAACTTCGGTCTTATTTACTAGGTACTGAGCTGAGGCTGTTAGCTCCGGATTGTTGGGGAGAGTGGTTCGTCCGCGAGTGGGGGAATAGTGTTAAATGCTGAGCTAAAAGTATTTCTATTTCTGCGTTCTACCCGGTCTCCCCGTGCCGAAAGGTCGTGAAGCGAAGCTATCCCGAAGGGAATCGCCCTCAACCTCGATCGGTTCAATCCGTTATATCGGTTCAATCCGTTACATCGGTTACAACACCTGTTGCCGAACTTTGTACTGTTAAAATCGTTGACGCAAGTGGTTACACTTTTTGCTAAACTTGTTATCCGAGAAATAGTATTTACAAGGATGGCTAGGGATGTCAGCAGCCGCGCAAGTAACCGACTCTACCTTTAAGCAGGAAGTGATCGATAGCGATATTTTAGTTCTAGTGGATTTTTGGGCTCCTTGGTGCGGGCCCTGTCGGATGGTGGCGCCTGTCGTAGACGAAATTGCCCAGCAATATGAAGGGCAGGTGAAGGTAGTAAAAGTTAATACCGACGAGAATCCTCAGGTGGCCAGCCAATACGGTATCCGCAGCATTCCAACGCTGATGATATTTAAGGGCGGTGTACGGGTGGATATGGTGGTTGGGGCAGTTCCAAAAACTACTCTGGCAAACACTCTGGAAAAGTACATTTAACCCAACTACGAGGGGTTGCGCGCTGTTCTTTTTGGGCCGCGAAAGCTAACTTGCTTCAGAACCGGGGCAAAGCTACAGGAAAAGTTATTAGTTCCCAGCAGGGCAATTTGCTGGTGGCTATTGGCTTATAACTTTGGCTTGCCCCTTAATTTTTAGTAGCGACAAATAGTTACCGTTTCGGAAAAATTCATGATTCCTTCTGGATCTGGTCAAGGTTTTGAGTCCCTCCAAGCTGAATTGATCGATTTGATCGATCGCTTCCCCATGTTGAAGCACTCTGAGTGGATCGAACGATCGCTCTCTACTATAGTGCAAATGGCCCGAGAGGATCTCGATCGCCTAGACTGGAAAATTATTGCCGCGTCGCTCCGAGATATGGAGAGCGCTTTTGAGCTGTTTTATCCTTACCGCCACGTTCGCAAAATTGTGATTTTTGGTTCGGCGAGGGTGTCACCGCAATCGGCGGAATATTTAATGGCCAGAGACTTTGCGCGGGCAATGACCGAGCAGGGGTTTATGGTGATTACTGGTGGCGGTGGCGGGATTATGCAGGCGGGGAACGAGGGGGCGACTGCTGAACGTTCTTTTGGGCTCAACATTCAGTTGCCTTTCGAGCAGACTTCTAATCCTTTTATTGCGGGCGATCGCAAATTGCTCAATTTTAAATATTTTTTCACTCGCAAATTATTTTTTCTCCGCCAGAGCGATGCTTTGGCTCTGTTTCCGGGCGGTTTCGGCACTCTGGACGAGGCGTTTGAGTGTCTGACTTTGATTCAAACTGGCAAGTTCGGGCCGGCTCCTGTGGTATTGATCGATCGACCGGGAGGAGATTATTGGCTTGATTGGAATATTTTTGTGCAAAAACAATTGCGGGGCCGGGGTTTTATTTCAGCCAACGATCGCAGCCTGTATACGATTACGGACGATGTAAATGTCGCTTGCGAGGCGATCGGTAGTTTTTATCTGGTTTATCACTCCTGCCGCTACGTGCGCGAAAAATTGGTAATTCGCTTGAAAACAGAGCTTTCTGAGGAGAATGTCGAGCGGCTAAATGCTGATTTTAGCGATATTGTTGTCACCGGAAAAATTGAAAAAAGTCAAGCTTTGCCTCCGGAAATAGGAGATGCAACTTTCGAGCTGCCGCGCCTAGTTTTGCATTTTAACCAGCGGGATTTGGGGCGGCTTTATCAGCTAATTGCTGCTATAAATCAAATGGGTGCAGCTTCGCCGACGGCGGCGCATCCAGCACAAAAGTAGTTATCAGTCATTAGTTATTAGACTTGTAGGGTGCGTCAGGCTTTCGTTAGAGAGGGATTATTAAGGGTTTAGACTTCAGACGCACCCTACTACATAGCAATCCTAAATCATTTGTGAATTTCTTACTCCCGAACCGCGGGTTCGGGGAGGGCTGGGGTGGGGTAAAAAATTTACGGCTCCTGCAAAAATTGTTATATGTGTCAGTTGCATAAGTCCTAAGAAATTGACATACTCCCCGCGCATGAATGCGGGGGATTCTAAAGGCTCAAACAGCAGTTGCAGGCCTTCGCCTGTCTGACACTACCTAACCCAACCATTGATGCCCCAACGGTTTGAATATTTATAGATGCGTTTTCATCTCGTCCATTAACAGATTGGCAAGATGGGCAACGCCATTGCCTCACCGATAGATCTAGCGATTCCAGAATGTGACCGCATTGAGCGCACGTCTTTGAACTCGGATACCACTGGTCAATAAAAACGACTAATTTACGCTTTTTCTTGGCTACCCATTCGAGAATTAACAGGAATTCCCCCAGTGCCAAGTCATTGATTTTACGTCCCCAAAGCCGTTGCATTCCTTTGAGGTTCAATGTTTCAAAGCACAATACATCAAAGCGATCAGTTAGTTCATGAGCCAGCTTCCAGAACCAATCACGTCTTTGGTTGGCAATCTTTTCGTATTGCCTACATAGATGCTTTCTGGCTTGCTCACGACGCAAAGACCCCTTTTGTTTACGTGATAACTGCTTACACGCTTTACGGATGGTATTGAGTCCTTGTTGAAAGAATTCGGGCGATTCAATCTTGCTGCCATCGATCGCAAGTGAGGAAAGTTTTCAGACCGAAATCGAATCCCGCTATCTTACCAGTCGCAAACTCAATCTCTGGCTCTGAACCCTCATCCACCACTACAACCATAAACAACTCACCTAATGGTGTGCGTTTGATGGTCAACGTTTTAACTATGCCCTGAAGAGGTCTAGAGTTCCAAAACTGATAAACCCTGCTGACAATCTTCACTCGATTACCACCCAGAAACTTGTATCCAGCTTGTTTCATGGTGAAGGATTTGTATTTTTTGATTTTCTTAAATCCTGGTGACTTTACCCCCTTCTTGTGATGTTTTAAAAATAGCTGGTATGCCTTCTCAATGCGCTGACAAATATCTTGCACCGCAAGAGAGCCAACTAACTGCCAAAATGGATTGCGCTTTCTGGGCTTGGCAATATGAGCTTGAAGTTGGGCGCAGTTCAAATGCTTAACCCACATCCGATAATACCGACGATGGAGAGCGACCGCATGGTTGTAGATAACTCCATTAGCATTGATTGACTGCTTCAGGTATCTATTCCGCTTGTGACTGTAGAGCTTAAATTTCAGTGTGTTCATGCTAGTATTGTAGATCATTTAGATATATGTATGCCATGAAAAAGAGTGTGTTTTTTAGGTTGAGTGACGAAGAGTTTGAGAGGCAGGAAGTCTATTGCGAATCAACAGGAATATCTTTCATCAGATGTCTTAACAGAACTCATTAGAAACCTTAAGATTAAGAAAAAGCCGTCAAGCTTATGACGGGGCTTTAAACCCAAAATTTTCGGTAAAAACAAATCTAAAATCTCAAATCTAAAATCTAAAATCGGATGACTCAAAATGCTAGACCTGCTGCTAATTGCAATTTTGGGATTTCTCGGCAGTTTCGGTCACTGCGCCGGGATGTGCGGCCCGCTGACAATGGCGTTTTCTCTTTCTAATTCCCGCAACGATAAATTAGCTGCTTTCCGCTTTCATTTGCTGCTAAATTTGGGGAGAATTTCTGCTTACGCTGCAGTTGGTGCTGCAATTGGCGGACTGGGTTCGGTGTTGATTGCTGGCGGACTTTTGGCCGGTACGGGTAGCGAATTGCGGCGCGCGATCGCACTTCTGACGGGCACGATGCTGATTTGGTTCGGAGTAGTGCAAATTCAACCGAACTTGCTGCCGCGATTGCCGCTGCTGCACCCAATGTCGCACGATCGAGTCGGACAAGCAATGAGCAAGCTTTCGGCGCAAAAAAACTCGTGGGTGCCAGTTGGTTTGGGTTTGCTTTGGGGTTTGATTCCCTGCGGTTTCCTCTACGCGGCGCAGATTAAGGCGGCGGAAACCGGAAACCCGGTTTTGGGTGCCGCGACAATGCTGGCCTTCGGACTCGGCACAGGGCCAACTATGCTGGGAGTGGGTTTTTTTGCTGGCAGATTGAGCGCTTCCAGGCGGAGTCAACTGTTTCGGATGGGTGGGTGGGTGACGGTAGCCATCGGGATTCTTACCTTGCTGCGAACCGATGAAATGGTAGATTTTACCGGCCACGCAGCGCTGCTGTGCTTGATGCTAGCACTGTTGGCGCGTCCCGTTAGCAAGTTTTTGCCGCAACTGCTGCGCTACCGCCGCGCCTTGGGTGTGGGCGCGTTTCTCTTAGCAGTCGCCCACACGTTTCATATGCTGGACCATACGCTGCAATGGAATTTTGATGCTGTGTCTTTCATGTTGCCGCAGCACCAGTTGGGAATGGCGGCTGGGATGCTGTCGCTGCTGTTGATGGTACCCGCGGCGGTTACAAGTGTCGATCGCATTCAAAATTTTTTAGGCAAGCTGTGGCGAATGCTTCACCTGTTAAGCGTTCCAGCTTTCCTGCTGTGCGCTGTACACGCGGCATTCATAGGTTCCCACTATCTCGGCGGCTTTGAATGGAAGTTGCACAATCAACTGCTGACAGCCGTGTTAGCAGTGGTTGCGGTGTTAGTTATGTTTGTGCGATCGCGCTGGTTTTGGTCAATTTTATCGCTAGAGAAGTTCTATGTTTCGCCTGTCAAACAAAAGTAAAAGTTTAGGATTGTTAGTTTTTTTGGGATTGCTAATTGAAGCAGCAATTCCCACCGCGCCGCAGTTAAACTCGATTTCAGTTTTAGCGCACCAAGTCGAATTCTCAGGAGATGTAGCCGCTACCTTTCACCTAGAACCAAACCACAACCCGCGCGCCGGACAGCCTGCAAGAGTGTGGTTTGCGCTAACTCGCAGGGGCGGTCAAATTATCCCGCTAGAGCAGTGTAATTGCAAATTGGCTGTTTATCCGAAAGAGCGCAAAGAAGGAGATAAGCCGCTGATGCAGCCGCCTTTAACCGCCATAGCTGCCGAGAAATATCAAGGGATTCCCGGAGGTGATATCGTGTTTCCCAAGGCTGGCATTTACGAACTTGAATTGAGCGGAACCGCCAAAAACAAAGCTAATTTTAAACCCTTTAAACTGACTTATACAGTCACGGTTCGCTAAGATAATCTTTCCCTCACAGAACATAAATCTTGTAGGGGCGGGTTCACCAACAATAAATGCCTAAAACCCACACTCCCATCAACCCGCCCCACCCAACGACCAATCATAATCTACCTATTTTTACATACAATAAAATACAACCGAAATCTGTATAAAACCTTAAAAATTGCCAACTCTACAAAATGTCACAATTTTTTACACTACATTATAACCAGTGTCCATTATCGAATTTGTGCAAGCTAACCTCTCTTGAACAGAGCAAAGGATATAACGATGGATATCTTATCTAACACCGTAGCGCTATCGCGGATGCAATTTGCGCTAACCGCCATATTCCATATGCTGTGGCCAGTTCTGACTACTGGAATGGGGATTTATCTGGTAATTGTTGAAGGAATGTGGCTGAAAAGTCGCAATCCCGACTACTACCATCACGCTCGGTTTTGGTCTAAACTCTACGTCCTCAACTTCGGTATTGGAGTAGCTTCAGGAATTCCAATGGAATTTCAATTTGGCACGAATTGGGCACCCTTTTCTGAAGCGGTTGGTGACTTTTTTGGCAGCATTTTAGGCTTTGAAGCTTCAATGGCATTTATGCTAGAAGCCGGCTTTTTAGGAATTATGCTGTTTGGTTGGGAGCGCGTTCACCCGATCGTCCATTATTTCGCTACAATCATGGTAGCCTTCGGCGCTAACCTATCCACAGTATGGATTTTAGTCGCTAACTCTTGGCTGCAAACTCCTGCCGGCGGAGAAATGGTCAATGGCAAGTTTATTGTCAGCGATTACTTTCAAGCAATTATGAACCCGTTCGCATTAAACAGTATTCTCCATATGTTTTTTGCGACATTAGAAACTTCCCTGTTTGTCATTGGTGGCATTAGCGCTTGGTACATTCTCAATAAGCGGAACCAAGCCTTTTTTTCCAAGTCTTTAAAAATTGCCATAGCGACAGCAATCGCCGTGGCACCTTTGCAGATATACATCGGACATTTGAGCGCCGAACAAGTTTATCACTATCAACCCACTAAATTAGCAGCAATCGAAGCTAAGTGGGAAACCTCACCAGCCGGAGAGTCAGCAGATTGGACGTTGCTAGCTTTGCCTAATGAAAAAGCCCAAAAAAATGACTGGGAAATTAGCGTGCCCAATGGCTTAGGATACGTTCTGGAATTCAAACAAAAACTCTCCGAACCCGTACTCGGTTTAAAGGAATGGAAACCAGAAGATAGACCCCGGATGGTGGGTTTAATCTACTATTGTTTCCGCATCATGTCCGGCATTGGATTCTTCTTTTTAGGACTGATGCTGTTCAGTATAATTCAGTGGATGCGAGGCAAACTTGCTGCTGAAAATATCGGCAGTCAACCTTGGCTGATGCGCGCTTGGGTATTAGCTGCTCCCCTGGGATATATTGCTGTAGAATCGGGTTGGATTGTCCGCTGTGTCGGCAGACAACCGTGGGCTTTATACGGGCAAATTCGCACTGCTGACGCCGTGTCCAACATCCCCGCCAGCAATGTTTTAACTTCTCTCACTTTCTTTGCAGTTATTTACAGCTTTTTGTTTGTTTGTGCTTTGTATTTTGGCAGCCGAATTATCCGCCAAGGTCCTAATTTAACTCTGCCAGTTCCCGGTTTAGACAATGAACCTGCAATCGAAAGTCAACCCGGAGAACACATTCCCGATAGACGTCCCTTAGAAGCACAACAATAGGATATTTTATGCAAGCTTTGGAGCATTTTCTCCCGCAAGTTTGGTTTGTCATTTTGGCTTTGTTTCTCTTGCTATACGTCATGCTAGACGGTTTTGACTTAGGAGTAGGAATCCTGTCTCTGACTGCTGATGACGAGGAACGCAGGGGCATTCTAATGACCAGTTTGGGCAACGTTTGGGACGCAAACGAAACGTGGCTGGTTTTAATGGGAGGCGCTTTATTTGGCGCATTTCCCCTCGCTTACGGCACGATTTTAACTGCTTTGTACATACCGATTTTCCTGATGCTTTTTGGTTTGATATTTCGGGCGGTAGCCTTTGAATTTCGCGAGCATTCTAATCGCAAATTATTCTGGAATTATGCCTTTGGTGCTGGCAGTTTTTTAGCAGCTTTAGCTCAAGGATTTGCCCTCGGTGCGGTGCTCGAAGGCATTGCGGTTGACGAAGCCGGTCACTTTGTGGGCACTACTTGGGATTGGCTCGATTGGCGATCGATCTTGGTCGCTTTGACGCTGGTTCAAGGGTATGTTTTGATCGGTTCAACCTATCTAATTATGAAAACGGAGGGCGAACTGCAAACAAATCACTACCGCACGGCTAAAATTGCGGCGGTGACAACTTTAATCGGAGCAGTTTTAATTACGATCGCCACTCCGGTTTTTTACGAAAGCGCTAGAGCCAGGTTGTTCGAGAAACCGCTAGTTTATGTCTTTGCCGCGATTCCTTTGTTGGGAGTGCTGTTGGTGGGACTGCTGCTGAAAAGTCTCGCAAGCAAAGAAGAACGGACGCCGTTTATCTGGACGATTATGATTTTTTTGCTTACTTTCATCGGCTTGGGATTGATTGTTTTTCCCTACATTATCCCCACGCAAATCACGATTTACCAAGCCGCAGCTTCGCCCAGCGCCCTGGTATTTATGATTGTGTTTATGGGCATTCTGCTCCCGATTATGATTTTTTACAACATCTACAATTATGTTGTGTTTCGGGGTAAGGTTGTCGGCGGCCACTACGGGGAATAAAGAATAATAAAACCGCCGATGCAGGCGAATATACGCAGATAAGCTCAAATCTATATCCGGGTCGATCTGCGTATATTTTCGTACAAATTACAGATTAGTGTTTTCGGATACCATCACAACTTACGCAACCATACTATATACAGCGTCAATAGTGCGGAGCAAACAAAGGAACTGGTTTAGGATTAGCTCTTGCACGTCATGCGCTTTGAGAGTTAAAATTTGAGAGCGTTCCCACGGATGAGTCCGGGAGCTGGCGATCGGGATGCGGAGCTTTTTTCAAAGATCCACGGATGAATCCAAGGGATTGTGACCAAAGTGCTTTCGGTCAAATAATAGTTGAGAAACATGGGAAAAAATTACAGTTAATTCTGTCTCTCGCGAGGGTGCAAAGTTTGCGCTCCCCATGTTTGTCAAATAATAAATATAATGGAATGGAAGAGAATGTTTTAATTTCACTGTTGTATAACCAGACTGCGGAAATTTTTTGATAGCCAACCGTAGAATAAGGGTTTCAAAGCTCCAAGGCAATCCAGCTACTAACGGAAAATCGAGGGTGTCACACTAGGAACTAAAAACTGCCCCGACTATTGGTATAAGAGAGGATTAACAGGTTATGGATGCGATCGCAAATTTGTCAGGTTATCACATTACAGAGAAACTTTATGCAGGTACACGTACCCTAGTCTATCGAGGCATCCGTACCCGTGACCAATACCCAGTCGTCGTCAAACTGCTGCGAAACAAATACCCCACCTTCAACGATCTCGTCCAGTTTCGCAACCAATATACCATTGCCAAAAATCTCGACTTCCCTCACCTCGTCAAAGCCCTGACGCTGGAAGTATACCAGAATAGCTATGTCCTAGTAATGGAGGACTTTGGCGGAGTCTCCCTATCTACTTATCTCAAAACCGCAACAAATGAAACCCAACCATCTCAAGTTTTACCTTTAGCAGAATTTCTCCCACTCGCCATACAACTAACAGACATTATTCACTATCTCTACCAAAACCGAGTTATTCACAAAGATATTAAACCCGCTAATATTCTCATTAATCCGGACACGAAACAAATTCAACTAATTGACTTTAGCATCGCATCCCTCCTACCGCGAGAAACCCAAGAAATCCAGAATCCCAATATTTTAGAAGGAACATTAGCCTATCTCTCCCCCGAACAAACAGGACGGATGAATCGAGGCATTGACTATCGCAGTGACTTTTATTCCCTGGGTGTGACTTTTTATGAATTGTTGACAGGAAAGTTACCATTTATCTCGGATGACCCGATGAAATTGGTGCATTGTCACCTCGCTAAACACTCGATACCGGTCCATCAAATTAATCCGGAAATCCCCTTGAGCTTATCGCAAATTGTCAGTAAGCTGATGGCAAAAAATGCCGAAAAACGCTATCAAAGTGCATTAGGACTCAAGCACGATTTAGAGATTTGTTTAGTTCAGTTACAAAAAACAGCCAAAATAGAATTTTTTGAACTTGGAAAGCGAGATATTAGCGATCGCTTTACTATCCCCGAAAAGCTCTACGGTAGAGAAAAAGAAGTCGATCGACTATTAGCTGCCTTTGAGCGAGTCAGCCTGGGAGCAACAGAAATGATGCTAGTAGCAGGTTTTTCGGGAATTGGGAAAACCGCCGTTGTCAATGAAGTTCATAAACCCATTGTCCGTCAGCGCGGTTATTTTGTCAAAGGCAAATACGATCAATTTCAACGCAACATTCCCTTCAGTGCCTTTGTGCAAGCCTTCCGCGACTTAATGGGTCAATTGCTATCAGAATCGGATACCCAACTGCAAACATGGAAAACCAAGATTTTAGCAGCAGTGGGAGACAACGGACAAGTCTTGATTGACGTAATTCCTGAGTTAGAACGTATAATTGGCGCTCAACTTCCTGCAACAGAATTGTCAGGAAGTGCCGCCCAAAATCGCTTTAATCTGCTAATGCAGAAATTTGTGCAAGTTTTTACCAGCAAAGAACATCCTTTAGTGATGTTTTTGGATGACTTGCAGTGGGCGGATTCAGCCTCTCTGAATTTGCTACAATTACTGATGATGGATACTGGATATTTATTAGTATTGGGGGCATATAGAGATAATGAAGTTTCGCCAGTGCATCCATTTATCTTAACAGTGGATGAGATAGTTAAAACTGGGGCAACAGTGAATACGATTACTTTGCAAGCGTTAAGCGAACCCGATATGAATTTGTTGGTGGCGGATACGCTGAATTGTGAATCATCCCTTGCCCAACCTTTGACAACATTAGTCTATCAAAAAACTCAGGGCAATCCTTTCTTTGCGACTCAGTTTCTCAAGGCATTACATGACGATCGGCTAATTATTTTTAATTGGGATATTCGGCATTGGCAGTGTGATATTGCTCTAGTCAAAGCCTTAGCGATCACTGATGATGTCGTTGAATTCATGGCCGGGCAATTGCAGAAGTTGCCCAGAGAGACTCAGGATGTTCTCACATTAGCTGCTTGTATAGGAGCGCAGTTTGATTTAAATACGTTAGTAATTGTCAGTGAGAAATCTGCTGGAATGACGGCTACGGCTTTATGGAAAGCATTGCAGGAAGGTTTGGTGATTCCCACGACCAAAATTTATAAGTTCTTTACGGAATCGGAGAGTGATGAAGCTTTCAAGGCTTCAGGTAATCCAACTTATCGATTTTTACACGATCGCGTCCAGCAAGCCGCATATTCGCTAATTCCAGATTCACAGAAAAAGGCAACTCATCTCAAAATTGGACAGTTACTCCAGCAAAATTGCACCGAGATAGAGCAAGAGGAAAAACTGTTTGATATTGTCGGGCATTTGAATCGAGGAATTGAGTTAATCGTCCAACCGAGCGAACGAGAAGCCTTAGCTAAACTAAACTTGGCAGCCGGTTGTAAAGCCAGAAATTCTACCGCTTACACTGCAGCCAGAGTTTATCTACAAGTGGGGCTTGAGCTACTGAGGGCCAACTGCTGGCAAAGCCAGTATGAATTGACTCTGAATCTCTATGTTGCTGCTGCTGAAGCCGCCTATTTGAATGCTGACTTTGATGGCATGGAACAGATGGCAGCACAGGTGTTACAGAATGCACAGACAATCTTAGACAAAATCAAAATTTACGAAATTCAAATCGTCGCACAGACAGCACAAAGCAAGACGTTAGAAGCGATCGCGGTCGCGAGAGATGCACTCTTACAATTGGGGGTTGAACTCCCCACCGAACCTGACGAAACTAAGATTAGCAAAGTCCTACAAAATCTTGCTAACCAACAAAGCGGCAAACGGATTGAAGAACTGGTTGACCTGCCAGTGATGACCGATGCCAAAACTCAGGCAGCAATCCAACTATTGGGAACCTTATTTCCGCCCGTTTTTCTAGGAATGCCGGGATTGCTACCCATCCTGAGCTCGATGATGGTGAGTTTATCGATCGAATTTGGAAATGCACCCGCATCGACGGTGGGGTATGCCATTCACGGCATGGTGCTATGTGCCTTTTTAGGAGAGGTAGAAATAGGCTATGGCTTTGGTAAACTGGCGATGAATTTGCTCGATCGCTTCAATATCCGCGCACTGAAAGCGACAATTCCCGCTTTTTTTGGAAGCTTTATTCAGCATCGCCAAGAAGCGATCGGGGCAACAATACCGACGCTGAAAGTTAGCTATACGGCTGCGATGGAAACCGGGGATTTTCTACAATCTGGCTATAGCATACTCATTTATCTCGAATCCAAATTTTTTGCTGGGGTGGAACTGGACACTTGGGAAACCGAAATAGCCAGTTACAGTGCTGTGATGACACAGGTCAAACAATATTTGGCTCGAGATTATTTGGAGATGATGCAGCAGACGGTGAATAACTTGAGGAAAGTCGGTATTCTCTCGGATTGCTTAATCGGTACTGGTTACGATGAAACGGTGATGCTTCCTAAGCATCATCAGAATAATGAATTCACGGTGATCGCCAAGACTTATGTTTATAAACTGCTGCTTGCCTATTCATCGGGCAACAACACCGCTGCCCTCGACTATATTCTCCAAGCGAAGCCGTATTTGATGGCAATATCGGGATTGATTCAAGTTCCAATTTTTCATTTTTATACCGCTTTGACGTACTTGGCAATCTTCCCCACAAAGCCAGAGCCAGAGCAATCAGAAATCCTCGCCCTAGCGGAAACTCATCAAACGATTCTGCAACAGTGGGCGAAAAATGCGCCCATGAATCATTTGCATAAATGGTATTTAATTGAAGCCGAAAAAAATCGGGTTTTGGGTAATAAAGCCGATGCCATAGACTTGTACGATCGGGCGATCTCCCTCGCTAAAGAAAATCTATTCCTCAACGAAGAAGCCCTCGCCAACGAACTCGCAGCCAAATTCTACCTAGAATGGGGCAAAGAAAAAGTAGCTCAAGCCTACATGATTGAAGCATATTATTGTTATGCCCGCTGGGGAGCTAAAGCCAAAATAGACGATTTGGAAAAACGTTATCCTCGCCTACTCGGTATTATCCTTCAGCCAGCTCAATCCTTTACTTCGTTTAAGGAAACGATCGCCCGGGGAACAATTACTTATAATACCAACTCTTCTAGCAGCAACTCGAATTTTCTAGATGTGCCTACTCTGAGGCAAGCCTCTCAAGCCATTTCTGGCGAGATTGAACTAGATAAACTCCTGACTACTCTTTTAAAAATAGCGATCGCGAATGCTGGGGCAACTAAGTGTGTCTTATTGCTCAAACAAGAACAGTATTTACAGGTAGCGGCTCTTGTAGCAGAGGGACAGGAACCTAAGCTATTACCATCAATACCTCTAGAATCTAGTCAGGATGTAGCGATTAGTTTGGTTAACACTGTCAAGCGTAGTTTGAAACCTTTGGTAATAGTCGATGCTCGGGTAAGTCTCCTGATTGCTGGCGATATTTACATTCAAAAACACCAGCCTAAAAGTATTCTTTGTATTCCTATTCTTAATCAAGGGCAGTTGATTGGGATTTTATACCTGGAAAATAACCTCACGGTTGGGGCGTTTACGAGCGATCGAATAGAAGTGCTAAATCTGCTGGCTTCTCAAGCTGCTATTTCCTTAGAAAATGCCCGTTTGTATCAAGAATCTCAACAAGCATTTACCCATCTCAAACAAGCACAAATAAAAATAGTTCAAAGCGAAAAGATGTCAGCATTGGGCAACTTAGTGGCTGGTGTTGCTCACGAAATTAATAATCCGGTTGGTTTTCTGGTTGGTAATATTCAACCGGCCTTAGATTATATCAAAGATTTGTTTGGATTGCTCGATTTGTATCAACAAAAATATCCCCAACTAGATCCAGAGATTAAAGAGGAAATCGAGAACATAGATCTTGACTACATCCGGGAAGATTTACCGAAATTAATAGGTTCGATGCGGGAAGGCGTGAAGCGGATTCGGGATATTAGTACCAGTCTACGGACATTCTCCCGTGCCGATACTAACTATCCCGTAGCTTGCAATATCCACGATGGCATCGATAGCACTATTATGATCCTGAAACATCGCCTCAAGGCTAACGACACTCGTCCAGAAATCAAAGTGATTAGGGAATACGGGAATTTGCCACAAGTTGAGTGTTATGCCGGACAGTTGAATCAAGTATTTATGAATGTGTTAGGTAATGCGATTGATGCTTTGGAGGAATCCAATCAAGGACGACTTTATGCAGAAATCGCCAATCAAATTACTATTAAGACGGAAATTGATGGAACCAAAAAACAAGCGATTATTCGCATTAAAGATAACGGTGTGGGAATCGATGAGGGAGTGCGAGAGAAGATTTTTGATGATTTATTTACTACCAAGGGAGTGGGACAAGGAACCGGGTTGGGATTGGCGATCGCACGGCACATTGTAGTTGAGAAACACGGCGGTAGAATAGAGGTAAATTCTGTAATGAGAGAAGGGACGGAGTTTATTATTTTCTTGCCCCTGAAAGGATAAAAACATCTTGATAGATGGCAATCTTTTTCTTCAAAAGTGAAAAATAATAAAAGGGGTAGAGTTGGTCTGCTGGGGGATTTCCGAGTTCTATACTCCGGATACTTGACAAATAAAAGTGTATACTTAATTACAATAGTCAATGTCTGAAATGGAGTAATCCAGATGAGTACAGCAGTGGATTTAATGAACCAAATTTCGGGATATCATCTGGTTGAGCAACTGTACTGCGGTTCGAGAACCGTAGTTTATCGAGCTATCCGAGAAACAGACCAGATTCCGGTTGTCATTAAACTACTGAATCGAGACTATCCCAGTTTTAGCGAACTGCTGCAATTCCGCAACCAGTACACGATCGCCAAGAATCTACACCTGCCGGGAGTCGTTGAAGGCTACACTCTAGAATTCTACCGCAACAGTTACGCCCTCGTGATGGAGGATTTTGGCGGCATTTCTCTGCGCGACTACGCCCAAGAGCGATCGCTGACTCTGGTAGAAATCTTGGAAATTGCCATTCAAATAACTGACATTCTCAATGCACTATATCAGTATCGAGTCATTCACAAAGATATTAAGCCAGCTAACATCCTGATTCATCCCGAAACTAAACAAGTCAAACTAATTGACTTTAGCATCGCCTCCCTACTGCCGAGAGAAACTCAAGAAATTCAAAATCCCAACGTTTTAGAAGGAACCCTCGCCTATATTTCTCCCGAACAAACCGGACGAATGAACCGAGGTATCGACTACCGCACAGACTTTTATTCTCTGGGAGCCACCTTTTACGAACTGCTGAGCGGGAAACTGCCCTTTGAATGTGACGATCCGATGGAGTTGGTTCACTGCCATATTGCCAAACAACCTCCTGCAATAAACAGCAAAGAAATCCCGCAGGCGGTTTCGGATATTGTGATGAAGCTGATGGCAAAAAATGCCGAACAGCGCTATCAAAGTGCCTTGGGATTGAAACATGACTTAGAACGGTGTTTGCAGCAGTGCCAAGAAACTGGAAACATTGAAACTTTTGAGTTAGGAACGCGGGATGTATGCGATCGCTTCCTAATTCCTGAAAAGCTTTATGGTCGAGAAACAGAAGTATCTTCCCTACTATCGGCCTTCGAGCGTGTGAGTGCTGGAAGCGCCGAAATGATGCTAGTAGCTGGCTTCTCCGGAATTGGCAAAACCGCTGTCGTCAACGAAGTTCACAAGCCCATAGTGGGAGCCAGAGGCTACTTCATCAAAGGCAAGTACGACCAATTTCAACGAAACCTTCCCTTCAGCGCTTTTGTCCAAGCTTTTCGAGACTTGATGGGCCAATTATTGAGCGAATCGGATACTGAAATTGAGCAGTGGAAGATTAAAATGCTGGCAGGATTGGGTGACAGCGGTCAAGTAATTGTTGAGGTGATTCCCGAACTAGAGAGGATTATCGGAGAGCAACCTCCCGCCCCACAACTGACTGGTAGTGCAGCCCAAAATCGCTTCAATCGGTTATTCGAGAACTTCATTCAAGTCTTTACAACTCAAGAACACCCCCTTGTCATCTTCTTGGACGATTTGCAATGGGCTGACTCAGCGTCGTTGAAATTGATTCAACTTCTGACAAGCGATCGCGATCGCCGCTATCTCTTTTTAATCGGAGCTTATCGAGATAACGAAGTCAGTCCATTACACCCTTTGATGCGAACCTTATCCGAAATTCAAAAAACCGGATCAACGGTAAACACAATTACCTTAGAGCGGCTCGATTGCTGGAATTTGAATTATTTAATTGCCGACACCCTAGCTTGTTCTACAGAGTTGGCCAGGCCCCTGACCGAAATAGTTTATCAGAAAACCAAAGGTAATCCATTTTTCAGCACGCAATTTCTTAAATCTTTGCATGAAGATGGTCTAATTGTATTTAATTTTAAGGCTCGGCATTGGCAGTGCGATATTGCCCAAGTCAGAACCTTGGCAATGACAGATGATGTCGTGGAGTTCATGGCGCTTCAGTTGCGAAAGTTTCCTGCTTCAACGCAGAAAGTTTTGAAGTTAGCGGCCTGCATTGGCAATCAATTCGATCTGGCAACGTTGACTATTGTTGCTGAACAATCTCAATCAGAAACATCAACGGCTCTGTGGAATGCATTGCAAGAAGGGTTAATTTTACCCTTTAGCGAGGTTTATAAATTTTATCAAGAAGGGGGGAATAGTTTATCAGTAACAAGTCGTGAGGAAGATGCCGACTGCTTATTAGTTAATAATCAACCATTAGTCAAATACAAGTTTTTACACGATCGCGTACAACAGGCTGCCTATTCTCTGATTCCCGAAGACAAAAAACGCTCGACTCACTTAAAAATAGGTCAACTATTGTTAAGGGATACATCTGCAGCCGAGCGGGAAGAAAGAATTTTTGAAATTATTAACCATGTGAATATCGGGACTAAACTGATTAGCGATCGCGCGCAGCGGCAAGAATTTGCTCAGTTAAATCTGGTAGCTGGACGAAAAGCAAAAACCGCAACAGCTTATGCGACGGCGGTTGAGTGCTTCAGCAAGGGAATTGACTTATTAGCAACGGATTGTTGGGATAGCCAGTACCAGCTCACCTTAAATCTGTTTGAGGAAGCAGTTGAGGTGGCATTTTTGAGCGGTGACTTTGAACAAATGGAGCAACGGACACAGATCGTATTGCAGCAAGCCCGTACCTGTCTCGATACTGTAAAAGTCTACACAGTACGAATTCAAAGTTGCATCGCTCAGAATAATCTACCCTTAGCACAACAACACGCTCTCACAATTCTCAAGCAACTGGGAGTGGAATTTCCCGATAATCCCAGCTTAGAACAGGTTCAGCAAACCCAGAACGAAATTAAACAGAAGTTCGCCAGCTATACTATCGAATATTTGATTAATTTGCCAGAGATGACCGACCCGTACTATTTAGCAGCAATCCGAATTTTAGGCACTGTTGTCTCGGCTTTTTATCAGTCTGGATCTAAATTATTTTCCTCAATCGTGTGCAAGCCAATCGAGCTATGTCTGGCTTACGGAAATGCTCCGGCATCTGCTTTTAGTTATGCTTGGTACGGCTTAATACAGGCAGGAACGGGAGGCGATATTGATATCAGCTATCAATCGGGTGAGGTAGCTTTAGGCCTGCTAGGCCATCTGAAAAACAAAGAGTTAAAAACTAAAACTTACAACCTTGTGTATGGCTATGTCCGGCATTGGAAACGCCATCCCCACGAGTCTTTGTCATTCTTGCTAGAAGCCTATCAAATTGCGCTAGAAGCCGGAGAATTAGAATATGCTGCCTATGGGCTTTACAATTATACGTCACTTTCTTTCTCTATGGGCAGAGACTTGGTGGAAATGGAGCGGGAGACAGAAACATTCGATCGCGCTATCGCTCAGATTCGCCAGGGAGTCGCACTCAGTTACCTGAAAATTTTTCGACAGGCTGTTTTGAACTTGCGAGGCCAAGCTGATAATCCCTGTCACTTGGTTGGGGAGGCTTATAACGAAGACCTCATGATGCCAGAGCATCAAGCCCATAATGTACAGTATGCGATTTGCAGCGTTTATCTCAATAAGTTGATTCTCGGTTATTTGTTTGAAAACTATCAACAAGCGCTGGAAAATGCGCTTCTGGCAGAGCAATATTCGGATGTACTAACGGCAGGCCTGCAATATTCGCTAATTTATTTCTACGGATCCCTAACTTACTTAGCGGTGTATGCCGAGGCTGATGCAAAAAAACAAGCCAGCATCCTCGAGAAAGTGGGAGCGAATCAGGGTAAGAGCAAGCGATGGGCCCAGTATGCCCCTATGAATCACTTGCATAAGTTTTATTTGGTCGAAGCAGAGCGCTATCGCGTTTTAGGACAGCAAGTTGAGGCGATAGATTTTTACGATCGCGCGATTGCAGGAGCCAAAGAAAACGAATATCTGCAAGAAGAAGCGCTAGCCAACGAATTAGCTGCCAAGTTCTACCTGGACTGGGGCAAAGAAAAAGTTGCCGCCGGCTATATGCAGGAGGCTTATTACTGTTATGGCCGTTGGGGAGCTAAAGCCAAAGTTGAAGACTTAGAACAACGCTATTCCCAATTACTTCAGCCTATCCTGAATCAGCCCAAACTTCACTTTAATCCTCTAGAGACGCTGGCAACGATTAGCCACTCTTCGCATACTTCCAGCACCAGCAGCACCAGTATTTCCGATGTCCTTGATTTCGGCTCTATTATGCAAGCTGCTCAAGCTTTATCCAGTAAAATTCAGATTGATGAATTGCTCGGCACCCTCAATCAAATTATTTTGAAAACTTCTGGGGCAGAAACTTGTGCTTTGCTACTCCCCCATCAAGATGAATGGCAAATCCGAGCAATAACTCACATCAATCCAGATAACCAACCACCCACAACCCTACTGCAAACCCAAGCTCTAGATAGTTCTGTAGGGATTCCGCTCAAGCTAATTTATTATGTCAAGCATACCCTAGAAACTGTGGTTATTGAAGGAGGCAAAACCGATATTCCAGGTTTAATGAATGACGGTACGCTCCAGTATCAGGCTCAGAGTATGCTATGTACTCCGATTGTCGATCGCGGGAATTTAGTTGGCATACTTTATCTCGAACATCGCTCGACGAAAGGAGTGTTTACTCGCGATCGTCTCCTCGTCCTCCACTTCCTTTGCACGCAGGCTGCCATTTCCTTAGAAAATGCGCGATTGTATCAGCAAGCGCAGGACTACGCCCACCAGGTGGAACAATCACAACTGCAATTAGTGCAGAGCGAAAAAATGTCGGCTTTGGGGAATTTAGTGGCCGGGGTTGCCCATGAAATTAATAATCCAGTCGGATTTATTTCAGGCAATATTCATGAAGCGATCGCCGCCGTCAAAGATATTACAGAATACCTGCAACTCTACCAAGAAAAATTTTCCAGTCCGGGTGAAGAGATTGAAGAAAAAGCAGAAGAGATGGACATTGAATATCTCTTAGAAGATTTACCGAAAATGTTGCATTCTATGCAAGTCGGGTGCGATCGCATCCAAGGTATCAGCACCAGTCTTCGCACTTTCTCCAGAGCCGACAAAGATTACAAAGTTCCTTTCAATATTCATGAGGGAATTGACAGTACGATTTTGATTCTCAAACATCGATTAAAAGCCAACGAACAGCGTCCAGCTATTGAAGTAGTGAAAGAGTACGGGAACTTGCCACCAGTTGAGTGCTTCCCCGGACAATTAAATCAGGTGTTTATGAATATATTGGCAAATGCCATTGATGCACTGGAAGAATCAAATCGGGAACAGCGTTTAGAGAAGATTAAAGCCCCAGCCAATTGCATCACGATTCGGACAGAAAGACAGTCTAAGGAGTGGGTGACGATTCGCATTTCTGACAACGGGCTAGGGATAGCAGATGAGATAAAAGGTAATATTTTTGACCACTTATTTACAACTAAAGGTGTAGGTAAAGGTACGGGATTGGGTTTGGCGATCGCACGGCAGATTGTAGTTGAGAAACACTCTGGTATGCTAGAAGTGAACTCAACTAAAGGGGTAGGTACAGAATTTACGATTTCAATTCCATGTTGATGATTAGGGCGGTGTTTTTATGCCCCCGGAGAGGGGACTAAGTTTGTGATTGAGTTGCCTATTGGCAAATTTTAAAAAGGGTAAATTCAGGTATCTCAAAGCGGGGTTGTTGATAAATGATATCATTTCCGGTTACACTGGAATGATGTTGACTGTTGACTGTTGGCGGTTGACAGTGAACAGTAGACCTCTTGCAAAAGTCAAAAACTCACCCCCCGCGGTTTCGGGGGGAAGCAAGACAAATTAGGCTCCCGAACCGTGACTTCGGGGAGGGTTGGGGAGGGGTCTGGTGGATTTTTGCAAGAGGTCTAGTGAACTCGAATTTACTATTCCGATGCTAACGGATTTAATATGAGACGTTTATTAAACTTGTCATAAAATTCAGCAATTCCCGCTGTTCTTTGACAGTGAACTTAAAGCCTGAAACCAAATTTTGAGCTAGTTTTCACTTCCTAAGCTGTTCGGGATTTAAATTGTAGATCAAAAAACAATAAAACAATGAGTGGGGTGTCCCGCCCGCGGAGAATATGCAATTTAAATGCGCGACAGCTTACTCCAGCAAATTCTTTTTTCTTAATAGTTCTACCGCCCGCTTTATAGTGACTGATAACTTCTGGTAAAGTCTTGATACTTCCGTCGGACTAATTCATAAAGGAATCTCGATCGCAAATTCCGTACCTTCTCCTACGGCGGAACGGCAGCTCAAGGCTCCGGCGTGTTTTTCCGAGACAATTCGGTAACTTATGGCTAACCCCAAGCCCGTGCCTTTTCCCATCGGTTTTGTCGTGAAAAACGGGTCAAACAATCGGCTCCTCACTTCTTCTGTCATGCCGATCGCATTATCGGCAATGCGGATGCAAATAGTATTTTCGTTCAGGACTTCTGTGCGAATGCTAATAGTTGGTTTCCAGTCGCTGCCGCCCGATAGCCTTTTTTGGTTGCAAGCATCTTCCAAGGCGTCAATACTGTTGCTAAGCAGATTCATAAATACCTGATTTAGCTGACCTGCATAACATTCAATTAAGGGCAGTTTAGCGTAATCTTTGATTACTTGGATTTCGGGATAGTCGGCTCTGGCTCTCAGTTTGTTGTGCAAAATTAGGAGGGTGTTGTCTATGCCTTCGTGAATGTTTTCCGGCTTTTTTACCGAGTCGTCTACACGCGAGAAGTTTCGCAAGCTCAGAACTATTTCGCGAATGCGATCTGCTCCCATTTTCATCGAAGAGAAGATTTTTAGCAAATCTTCTCTCAGAAATTCTAAATCGATATTTTCAATACATTCTTGAAGTTCTGCAGTTGGCTGAGGATAGTATTTTTGGTAAAGTTCCACAAGCTGCAACAAGTCCCTGACATATTGGCTGGCGTAGGAAATATTTCCGTAGATAAAACTGACAGGGTTGTTAATTTCGTGAGCTACTCCAGCTAGCATTTGACCGAGACTTGACATTTTTTCGGTATGAATTAGGTGAGCTTGAGTTTCTCGGAGTTCTTTAAGAGCGTTTTCTAGCTGCTGGGCTCTATTGTTGGCGATCGCCTCGGAGAGGCGCAAAGCATCCTCTGCTGCTCTGCGCTCTGTTATGTCAAAAATGGCGCCGTTGAGCGATAAAACTTCACCTGCTGCGTTGAAAATAGCTTGACCTTTCTCTGCAACCCACCGCACATTTCCGTTGCAGTGAATCAGGCGATATTCGATCGTGTAAGGTTGTTTTGCCTTAATAGCCATATCGATAATTTTCTGGCTCGCCTCGGCGTCATCGGGATGAACTAAACTAGGAAAAGCCTGCACCGGTTGAACCATAAAGTTAGCTGCGGGATAGCCGGAAATAGCTTCTATGCCGCTGCTGATAAAAGTTACGTTCGATCGCCCTGCAGCACTGCAACGGTAAACGGCACCGGGAATGCTAGAAACTAATGACCTAAATTCTTCTTCCCTTTCTCGCAAAGCTGCCTCAATCCGCTTGCGCTCGCTAATGTCACGAGCAAAGGCGCACTGATATTCTTTGCCGTTAAATTCCAAATAGTCGATCGTAATTTCTACCGGAAAAATTCGACCGTACTTAGTGACGTGGTGAACTTCAATATTAACCGAACCGCAGCGTTTTAAGACTTTCCAGTGCAAACTCCAAGCAGTTTCGGGAAAATCTGGATTGATGTCGTGCACGGTCATCGAGAGCAATTCTGCAGCAGAATATCCCAATGAAGAGCAAGCAGCGTCGTTGACGTACAAAAATTTACCGTCCGACCCGATCCAGAATACCGCATCGGCCGAGCGGTCGATCGCAAATTGAGTCAGTTGCAACTTTTCCTCAACCCGCTGGCGATCGGCAATTTCTCTTTCTAACTGTTCGTTAAGCGAACAGAGAGCTAAAGCGCGATCGACAATAGTATCTGAAGGGTAAATATCGATCGATTGTTTTGCCAATTCTCCTGTCTGGATATCATGCTGGTCCTGATTTTCTTCTACCTGTTTTAACGACTGTTGTTGAAAATTTTCTTTTTGCTTTAAACCTGACTCGGCAAGTGCTTTGGGCAGGAGGGCGAGGGCGACTGCGGCTAAAAGCCAAGAAATCAAAGCACTTACAGCTTTGAGAGTTACCGACAGCCAATATATGGAATGCCAAAGCGTCCAAACTTCCGTCAATTTAGCCGCGCTCCAGGCAAAAAAAACAATGGCCAACAGCCGGAAAATCTTGCTCTGAGAACCTTGGCGGGTAAAATAAACTAAACATAGCGCGATCGAGCAATAAGCCAGTGCCGTCAGCGAGTCAAAAACAGCGTAGAGTCGCAACTCAGGCAGTGCGTTGCAGCAGAGTGCGGAAGATACAGCAAGTGTTGAAAAAAAAATTGTTAATTGTTCTTGCATAAAGTTCAAGAAAAAAGTTATCTGTACCAATGCAAACCCGCTCAAATATAATTATTTGATTTCTGCTAGTGAAATATTTACATAATTATATACTTTTTTCATTTTTTATGAAACAGCTATTTTTTCAGGGAATGTCAAAACTGTCTGGGTTGGGCCCTGGGAGCCAAGCTTTCGGCAAGTATGAGCGATGGCGAGCGTCGCGGCTGGCAACCCTTACGTTCCTCGCAGTGACGGAATACGTAAATTCGCCTACTTAGGGGTTCAGAAACATTTAATTTTTTAATGATCCCTATTAAGTTTTCTTTTAGATTACTTAAGCTATGAGCCTGGGGTCTTAAACCCCTGGCTCACTGATGGACTAACGGGATTTTAAGGCAGAGAAAATCTCAATTTTTGCGCTGGAAATAGACAATTAAGCAGCGCCCAGCACCCAATGCACCAAAGTCCGAACTCCAAAACCGGTAGCCCCAGGGCCATTGTAGCCATTTTCTTTGTCACTCCAAACCGTGCCGGCAATATCTAAATGCGCCCAAGGAGTATCCTTCACAAACTGCTTCAAAAATAGCGCCGCCGTAATCGAACCGCCGGGACGCGGGCCAGTATTTTTCATGTCGGCGTGCAATGCTTTCAAGCCCTCAAAATATTTTTCTTCCATCGGCATTCGCCAAAATTTTTCGCCTGCCAATTCTGAGGCGGCGACTAGGTCGGCGGCGACGCTATCTTGAGTACTCCACAAACCCGCGATATCTTCGCCCAAAGCAATTACGCAAGCACCGGTTAGAGTTGCTAAATCGACAATTGCGTCAACTCCCAATTTCTCAGCAAATACCAAAGCGTCAGCCAGGGTTAAACGCCCTTCGGCGTCAGTATTGTTGACTTCAATTGTTTTGCCGTTGGAAGCTGTAAGAATGTCTCCAGGGCGCATGGCGCGGCCGCTAATCATGTTTTCAGTGACGGCGCTGATAAAGTGAACTTCCACATCTGGTTTGATGTGACCGATCGCCTTTGCCGCTCCGAAAGTAGCCGCAGCGCCGCCCATATCTACTTTCATCATTTCAATGCCGCTGCCGGCTCCTTTGATGTTCAAACCGCCAGAATCAAAGGTCAATCCTTTGCCCACAATTGCTATTTTGCGGCGCGGTGTGCCTTCTGGTTTGTAAGTCAAATGAATGAATTTCGGCGGCAAATCGGATGCTTTGGCAACGCCGAGAAACGCTCCCATGCCGAGCTTTTCGCATTCTTCCTGCTCCAATATTTCTAATTCTAAACCGCATTCTGCAGCCAGACTTTGAGCGGTTTCGGCCATTGTAATCGGGGTAACAAAATTAGCCGGCGCTGCGACTAATTCCCGTGCTAAAATAACTCCGGCAGTGATTTGGCGGGCGCGGGCGATCGCACTTTCGGTACCGGCCAAACCGAGCAAATGAATTTGTTTGAGTTGGGGGCTTTTGTCTTCCTGTTCCGATTTGAAACGGTTGTCTTGATTCAAGGAGAGTTCTACACCTTCGGCGATGGCGCTTGCTGTAGAATCCGGCGCGTTTTTCCACACCGGAAAGCTAATTCCGAGGGTTTTGCATTTCTCCTTTTTGGCTAACTTGGCGCCAACACCCGCTGCTTGCCGCAGGGTGTCTAATTTTAAGTCCTCTGTTTTGCCCAAACCGACGATCGCAATTTTGCGAATGGGATTATTGCCGCCGACGCGGGTGATGGCGCTCGTGCCTGCTTTACCCTTAAAATCTACTTCCAGTAGCAGCTCTTTCAAAGTGCCTGCAAGCTTTTCATCTAATTGTGCCAGCTCCTGCGTGAGTTCGAGGGCGTCCTCAAACAGACCAATTGCCAGGGCGTCTCCCGTCCAAGCTTCAGGGGGCGTATCGGTGACTAGAAATTCCATGTTTTGATTTACACTTTAGATTTTAGATTTTTGATTGTACTTTGTAGTGGGTGGTTTGTGGTTTTTCCTTGGTGCGGGTAAATAGATCGATCGCACAAATTCTCCGTTCCGCATCGAAATAAATTCTGCTACTATATCAGCCAAGTCCGCCGGAGATCGGATCTCGCACCAATCTCAATAATCTGTTTTAGGCTCGGCCCAAAGGGCTGATCCCCAGTCTTAACATTTATTTCTCGTTGAACGGGCAGGATGCCTGTGATGGCGTGGAACAGGCATCCTGCCTGGGATGGCTCTTGATAAACGATCGGTTCTCTATTGTTATTATCTTAAATTTTCCCATGCTAAAACGACGCCGGGCCCGATTTACTGTTTTAATCAGCGTTTCAGTTTGCGTTATGGCTCTAGGCTCTTTGGTTGCTGCGATGAAATGGATGGGTTTGGGCTCGTTCCAGAAGGTTCAGCAGCCCCTGGATGCAGCCAATGCCGAATCGTCCGTCAAGATGCTGGTATCGCTGTCACCGAGCGAGCGAGAGGCGAAATTAGTTGAACTCGCAGCCAGTCACTCTGCAAGTACGAACCCGCAGCAGCAAATCTCCCCTCAAAGCCGCGCCCGCTACCTGCTTGCCAGCGATTTAATCCAGCAAGGAAATGCCGCCAAAGCATTAAAGTTATTGGACAAATTAGAGCAAGAATATCCGGTTTTAGCCTCTCACATTGCCCTAAAAAGAGCCCAAGCTTACCAATTGAGCGGCGACAAAGGCAAAACCCAAAAAGCTTGGGAGGAACTGCTAAAAAACTATCCGAGCGACCCGGTAGCAGCCGAAGCTTTATATGTTTTAGGCAAGTCAAAACCGGAATATTGGCAACAGGCAGTTACTGAATTTCCCGCTCATCCCCGCAGCGTAGAAATTGCCCTCCGCAAGTTAAAAGAAAATCCCAATCAGCCGGAGTTAATGCTGCTGTTCGCAAAATACGGTCATTATGTCAAAGATTACGGTACAATTTTGGAACAACTGGTGCAGCAAAACAGCGCCGCTTTGAAACCGGAACATTGGGAAGAAATTGCCTTCGGCTATTGGGAAAAACAAGATTACGGCAAAGGAGCTATTGCTTACGGGAAAGCTCCTCGCACCCCCAAAAATCTTTACCGCAAAGCTCGCGGTTTGTGGCTCGACGGGAAAATCCCGGAATCGAGAATTGCCTATCAAGAATTAGTGCGGGAGTTTCCCGATTCCGAAGATACTGGTTTGGGTTTAATTCGGCTGTCGCGGCTGAGCGAGCCAAAGGATGCGATCGTTTATCTCGATCGAGTTATTAGCAAATTCCCCAATTATGCCCCCGAAGCTTTGTTAGATAAATCCCAACTTCTCGACAAAGCACGCAGCGGTCAATCCGCTTCAGAAACCCGGAAGTTGCTCTTGACAAAATACAATAATTCTGATAAAGCAGGCGAATTGCGGTGGACGATCGCCCAGCAGTTTGCCAAAGGCGGAGATTTAAAATCAGCTTGGGAGTGGGCGAGAGAATTAACCACCCACAATCCCGACAGCGAACAAGCTCCACAAGCAGCATTTTGGGTCGGGAAATGGGCTCTTCAACTCGGCCGCGAACAAGACGCCAAGACTGCATTTGACTACACTATTTTACGCTATCCAGAATCATATTTTGCGTGGCGCTCTGCTGTACTTCTCGGCTGGCCCGTAGGCGACTTTACCACAGTCCGAGATTTGTCTCCGAATGTAGTGCGGCCCCCTCAGCGCCCCGAACCAACCGCCGGTTCTCCTGCGTTAAAAGAACTCTATCAATTAGGTCAAGATAGAGATGCTTGGACGCTGTGGCAAATAGAATTTATCGACCGCATAGAACCAAGTATTGCCGAACAGTTTACCGACGGTTTAATGCGAGTTGCAGTCGGAGACAATTTAGACGGTTTGTGGATGGTTGGGAGTTTGCGGCAGCGCGACAAACCAGATGATAGAACCCAATACCTCGCTTTCAGACAGGAGCCGGCTTATTGGCAAGCACTTTATCCTTTTCCTTACTTAGAAACCATTGTCAAATGGTCGCAAGAACGCCAAATCAACCCAGTATTAGTAACAGCCTTGATCCGCCAAGAATCGCGCTTTATGCCCGCCATAAAATCATCAGTGGGCGCTACCGGTTTAATGCAAGTAATGCCGGAGACAGCAGCTTGGGTTGCTGAGAAAATTACCCTCAAAAAGTATTCATTGGAGAATGTGGACGACAACCTTAAACTCGGTACGTGGTACTTGGATCACACTCACGACGAGTACAAGAATAACTCGATGTTAGCTGTGGCGAGTTACAATGCCGGACCGAATGCAGTAGCAGATTGGTTGAAGAGGTTTAATTTTAGTGACCCTGATGCTTTTGCGGAAAAGATTCCGTTTCCTGAAACGAAAGAATACGTGAAATCCGTGTTTGAAAATTACTGGAATTATCTGCGGATTTACAATCCTGAAGTTAATCAGTTAATGAGAGAGCATTATGCGGCTTCTCAGAAAAAAGCCAAGTGAATAATTCGCGGTGTGGGGGCGGGTTTATCTAAATTGTTGGTAATCATTATATCTTTTTGGTGGAAGCCGCCCCTACAAAATATGGTTTCGTAGGGGCGGCTTCCACCAACCATAATCGCCCCAAACAAACAATCTCAAAAACCCGCCCCCACCCAACAAACAATCATCAGTAATTGACCGGAGATGATATCAGCGGCATCCCAAGGAATCGCGAGTAGAAACCCCTGTTTGGGAATTAATACCGCTGGCTTTTGTGCACAATTCTTTAACTTGTGCGCCATCCATAATTGCGTCGCTAAAGTCAGCGCCGGTGATATCAGCTCCCTCAAAAGTAGAACGCAGCAAAATTGTTTCCGCTAAAATTGCATCGGTTAAATCGGCCTTAGTAAATTTAACTTGATCTATCATTGCATTAGTTAAGTTGGCTCCGTGCAAATTCGCCTGAGTCATCACCGAAGCGCTCATAATTGCTCCCCGCAAATCGGCATTAGAAAAATTAGTCAAGTCCATATTAGCGTTAGAAAACTCAGCAGCCCGCAGCATTTGACCAGAAAAATCGCGTCTTGTCAGTTCAGCGTTGCTAAAGGACAGTGGCGGAGCGTAATATTTAGATTGAGCCAGCGCTGGCCGCGGGAGGATGAAGATAGTTAGCGCCAAGAGGAATGCTGCTAGTTGCCCGAGTTTCATAAGTCTGATATTCTCGCAAGGTGGATATTTGGTAGTGTATCCCGAACTTTGGTCGATCGACTAAACAGTTAAAATCTTAATTAATAGTGATGGAGATGAAAAAAACGATATGCTAAGTTTTTTCTTAACTTGGATAGTAGCAGCGGTTTCCCTGGTGATTACAGCTTACATTGTACCAGGTATTACGGTGGTTAGCTTTCCGGCGGCGATGCTGGCTGCTGTTGTTATCGGATTGGTGAACGCGGTTGTCAGACCGATTATTACATTGCTGACGCTGCCTTTGAGCATTCTTACTTTAGGTTTGTTTTTATTCGTTGTGAATGCAATTTCGCTTTCCCTGGCTTCGTGGTTGGCGGGTGCGTTCAGTATCGGCTTTGCGGTTAACGGTTTTTGGCCGGCTTTGTTTGGTTCCATTGTTTTGTCCTTCGTTTCTGGGTTGATTGGTCGATTTGTGAATGCCGATACTTTGTCTCAGTAATACATTATCCGAGATACTCCAGATATTCGATCGGCGAAACTGCCACGGCTACTGTTACAGAAGAACCCCTCCTAACCCCCCCTTGTAAAGCGGGGGGGTTTTGACTGCGAAATATTTTTTTAGGAACTAAGAGGGGATGTGAACCGCAGATAAACGCAGATGGACGCTGATGATTGATGGATATCTGCGTTTCTTTGTGTTCATCTGCGGTTAAAATTTCTTCTATCGCACAAAGTGCGGCCGCTTCTGCTACGCTGGGCGTCCCGACTTGTTTGGCTGCAAAATTTGAAGGATTGGGGACTTCTACGGAACTTAAAATGTCAGCAGCAAAGGTTTTTAACGGCCAGTTTCGCTCTTGACAAAGTTCCAGCAAGCCGACTTCACCTGCTTTAGTGTCTATTGTAGCAATACCTGCGATCGCACTTGACGCTAAATGATTAGCGCGACATACATTTTGAATCGCAGTTTCGATTAATGCTCGCGCCGTGTAGCGTTTGCAACCTATCCCTATCCACAACACTCTCGGATGCCACTGAACCTTTGGCAAAGCAGATTCCGGCGAAAATCTTCTCTGCGTGAAACTAATCCAAATTCGGGCTTTGATAGTTGAGAGATTTTCTCCTTCCCAATACAAAGAATGTTTTTCTGGCAGACTGTTTCGCCACAAAGTAGAACCAACTTCTTGAATAACTTCTACAGTTTCCCCTCTAGCAAGAGCCGCCGCTACTCCAGTCCAGTCTCCTTCGCCGCGCCTCCAACCCCCAGGAATATCTAGCATATCTAACGTAAATTCATCGCTCATTATTCAGTTATCTATTCTGTACTTTCACTGCAACCGCCATCTTTAAAAAACTTAACACTTTGTTTGTTGAAAATTTTGGTATAATTGTAGCATAAACTACAAAAAATTAAACATTTAAGATGGTAGAACTGAATCAGTTACTGTTAGATTTTGAAAGAAACCTCAAATCGGAAGGAGTGAAAAAAGAATGGAAAGAGCGCCGGGAAAGTTGGGTTAGCGATGTGGCAGCATCAGTTAACCTGACATATTTAGCCGAATTGCTAGTTGAATTGGAATCAAACTTGCAGGGGGAATCGGTGGATATTCAGTGGACAGGGCGCCGGGAAAGTTGGGTAGAAGAATGTCTGGGAGCCTCGATTGTTCAAGAAGTATCAAGTTTATTGCGGGAACTAGAGACCAATACAAATTCGGAAGCTATGGCTGATGAATGGCAGCAGAATCGCGAGAAGTGGGTACAGCAAATGCACGAGTACCAAGAGTAATAATTTACTCAATCAAAATCAACTTTCATGGTGAATGATGTCCCTCCAGTACGGTTGATTGTCTCGCTTCCCTCAATTACTTTAAAGCCCGATCGCTCGTACAAACTCAGGGCTCGATTGGAGCTTCTGACACTCAGGGATACTGAGCGATAAGAGACTTTTGCTGCTGACAACAAACGAGCAAGCAACTGCGTTCCTACACCCTGGTTTGTATATTCTGGAAGAACGGCGATCGCCAATTCCGGGGTAGTATCGTCAACCCAGCCAAACCCCTTGTCATCCTCTGTAAACAAACGCAGCCAGGCGGCGCCTAGTGGCTGGCTGCCGTTCAATTCGATTGCTGCGAAGCCCAGATCGTGTGCACGTCCCCAATTCTGGACATATTTCGCAATTAAAGGATGATTCACAACAGCTTGCACCGTTGATTCACCTTCTTCTGCCATGTGCGCCGCTTCATACAGCATTTCCCACAGAAAAGGCTCGTCTTCCTGCGTTAGCGGCCCAATAGAATAGTCCACAATTTTGCCCATAATAACTTTTCCCTGTTGCCCTAATTATTCATCTTTTTGCCAAACCCATTCAGATTAAAATATCCGCGAGTTTTTCAGCCATTTCCTGCATTTGCTGCACAGAGGCATTCGGCTCCATAATCGTATTTTGACAGAAACCTGCGACTGCAAACATTCCCAAAAATACCTGAGCGACAATCTGCGGATTAATGTTTCGATAAACTCCTTTTTCCAGAGCCGTTTCAAAAAAAGCCTTCAGTCACATCGCTCATTATAAAGAACCAACAATCTTAATGAATAAAAATTGTATGATCGTAGCGCCAACTGCAAACAAGACAAAATTTAATATGGTAGAACTAAGCCAATTACTGCTAGAGTTTGAAGCCCACCTAAACGGGGACGCAGTGACGGAAGAATGGAAAGAACCTCGCAACAGTTGGATGAGCGAGGTGTCAGCAGCAATTGACGAAAAACATCTAGCAAAATTGCTAGTTGAATTAGAAGCAAATTTTCAGCAGCAAGCGGTACAAACTTACTGGAAAATGATCCGGCAAGGTTGGGTGGAAGAATGTCACATAGCATCGACGCTTGAAGAAGTATCAAGTCTCTTGCTGGAACTTGAAAGCCATACAACTTGGGAAGTAATGACGGATGAATGGCAGCAAAATCGGGAGAAGTGGGTGCAACAAATGTACGAGTTTATAGAGTAATTGGTGATTGGTGATAGGGGATTGTGATGGGTTAGTGGTTATTGGTTATTATAGCCACTAACCAATAACGAAAAAATAACCACCCACTAATAACTAATGACTAATGACTAATGACCAATGACTAATGACTAATTATTCATCCTTGACTAAAACCCCATTCAGAAAAATATCTGCGAGTCCTTCAGCCATTTCCTGCATTTGCTGCACAGAAGCATTCGGCTCCATAATCGTATTTTGACTGAAGCCTGCGACTGCAAACATTCCCAAAAATACCTGAGCGACAATCTTCGGATTCATCTTCCGATAAACTCCTTTTTCCATCGCCGTTTCAAAAAAAGCCTCAGCCACATCGCTCATTTTTCCGATGACTTCCAACTGAATTCTGTCGCGCAAATCCGGGTGAAATTGCGCCTCCAAAAAACACACCCGCATCATGTCGCTATTCTCGCGGATATTCAGCATCCGCCGCCGCATCACCTGAGCCACTGCTTTGTAACTGCCCATCTCGCTTAATTCTGTCAGCAAATCCGTCAGCAACTCCACCCATCCTTCCGTCGCCACCTCAATCAAAATCGCTTTTTTATTATCAAAATGCCGAAATAGCGTACCCTCGGCCACCCCCGCCGCCGCTGCTAAATCGCGAGTTGTCGTGCCGTCGTATCCGCTGCGGGCAAACAACCGCTGAGCGGCTTGTAAAATCCGCTTCTTGGTTTCTGTTTCAGAAGGAGGAGACTGATTAAAAATTCGCATGGCTTTGGAATCGGTAATTTGCGACTTGGAACTACGGGTTCGGGACTGAAGGGCTAAATAATGTTAAGTTTTAAGTTGTCCGCGGCTTTGATCCCAAACTTAAAACTCCTCGCCGGACCCCAGACCCTTTTTGAGATTTGCTGTATCAGCCTAACATCTGCGGCGCAACAGATCGCTTATGCCTCCAAAAATCTTTATCCTGAGAAAAGAATCCCTGGCCACCGAGCACAAACATTTTTTTGTTTGACCACCCAAAATCTAAAATCTAAAATCTAAAATCTAAAATCGAATGATCCCGCAGTTCCAAAAACCACGCGCGGCGAAGCTATCCCCTAGGGAATCGCCCGTGAGCAAAACTCGATTCATCGCCTCCCTGCTGGCCGCTGTACTGCTGTGGTGGGGAATTTCCCCCGAAATCGCCCTCGCCCGCTCCAACCCCGCTAGTGGCTCCCAAGCAGTCTCTGTTCAACCGTCGCTCGATCGAGTAATCAGCCAAGTCACCGAATTTAAGCTCGACAACGGCATGACATTCATCGTGCTCGAAAGGCCCAGAGCGCCCGTCGCATCGTTTCTGATTCACGCCGATGTCGGCGGCGCCAACGAACCCGACGGCAAAACCGGAGTGGCTCACTATCTCGAACATTTAGCCTTCAAAGGCACGCCAAAAATCGGCACTACCGACTACCAAGCCGAAAAGCCGCTGCTAGAAAAACAAGACCAACTCTTCGAGCAAATGCAAGCAGCGAAGGCCAGCGGCAAAACTGAAGAAGCCGCCAAATTAAAAGCAGAATTTGACAAAGTTGAAGCCGAAGCTTCGCAATTTGTCAAGCGCAACGAACTCGGCAAAATAGTCGAACAAGCCGGCGGAGTCGGACTAAATGCCGCCACTTCCACCGACGCCACAATGTATTTTTACAGCCTGCCAGCTAACAAGTTAGAACTGTGGATGTCGCTGGAATCCGAGCGATTTCTAGAACCAGTATTTCGGGAATTTTACAAAGAAAAACAGGTAATTTTAGAAGAGCGCAGGCTGCGAACCGAGAATTCTCCGATCGGACAAATGGTTGAAGTTTTTGCCGACAAAGCTTTCTCTGTTCATCCCTACCGCCGCCCTGTAATTGGCTACACTGAAGACATTAAAAACCTCACCCGCAGCGACGTGCAGAAGTTTTTCGAGACTCACTACATCCCCAGCAAGCTGACTGTTGCGGTGGTAGGAGACGTGAAAGCTTCGGAGGTGAAGCGACTCGCTCAAATTTATTTCGGCCGTTACAAGGCTTCACCAGCGCCTGCTGAATTGCAGGTTGTCGAACCTCCTCAAACGCAAACTAAGGAAGTCACGCTGCAATTAAAAACTCAACCTTGGTATTTGGAAGGATACCACCGGCCGGCGATGAATCATCCCGACAATGCGATTTATGAAATGATGGGTTCTTTGCTCAGCGATGGCCGCACTTCTCGGCTTTACAAATCTTTGGTAGAAGAACAGCAATTGGCGCTGGCTGCTCAAGGTTTCAGCGGTTATCCGGGGGATAAGTATCCGAATTTGATGTTATTTTACGCTCAAACTGCTCCGGGCCGCACGGTTGATGAGGTGGCGGCAGCTTTGAACAAGGAAATCGATCTCCTGAAAAATGAGCCGGTTTCTGCTTTGGAATTGGAGCGGGTGAAAACTCAGGCGAGAGCCGATTTGTTGCGATCGCTCAATTCTAATATGGGCATGGCATTTTCGCTGCTGGACTATCAAGTGAAAACAGGTTCGTGGCGAAATTTGTTCAAGGAATTGGATGCGATCGCGGCTGTTACTCCCGCTGACATTCAGCGTGTCGCTCAGGCAACTTTCCGCCCGGAAAATCGCACGATTGGTAAGCTTTTGCCACTGTAATAAGAAGGAAGAAGGAAGAAGGAAGAAGGAAGAAGGAACACTCGTTTCCCGGCTCTGCCTGGGAACGCATATAGGCGAGGCTCTGCCTCGAATTGTCAACTTATGAAATAAAGGAAGAAGGAAAAAGGAAGAAGGCCCTGCTGATTCGATCAGGGTAAAAAGAGGGAAGAAGAAAGAGGCAAGAAACACTCGTTTCCCGGCTCTGCCTGGGAACGCATATAGGCGAGGCTCTGCCTCGAATTGTCAACTTATGAAACATTGGAGAAAGAATGAAAAGGACTAAATGGAGACTGAAAAAAGTAAAGTTATTTCTGCTGTCGCTTTGCTTTTTTACTGTTTCACTTGGCACGTTTAATTTGTTACCTTCCTTAGCGGCTGCACCCAAACACTACGACGAATTAACATTCCCGGCGGTGCCAGAAATTAAACTGCCTAAATACACTCGCTTCGAGCTGAAAAATGGCATCCGGGTGTATCTTATGGAAGACCGGGAACTCCCGTTAGTCGGGGGAACGGCGCTATTTCGCACGGGGGAGCGCTTTGAACCTGCAGATAAAATCGGACTGGGAGGTTTGACGGGAGAAGTGATGCGAAGTGGCGGCACGAGCCGGCATACGGCTGATGAACTAAATCAGTTGCTCGAACAGCGAGCTGCTTCGGTAGAAACGGGGGTTGATGTTAGTTCTGGCAGCGCTAATTTTAGTGCTTTAGCTGAAGATGTGGAACCCGTATTTGACTTATTTGCGGAAGTGATTCGGGAGCCAATATTTGCTAAGGAAAAGTTGGATTTAGCGAAGAACCAAACTCAAGGTGCGATCGCCCGCCGCAATGACGATCCTAACGATATTACGGCCCGCGAGTTTCAAAAGTTAATTTATGGCGATCGCAGTCCTTACGCGCGCACGGTAGAATACAAAACTCTCGCGAATATTTCCCGGGACGATGTGGTGAGTTTCTACCAGAAATATTTCCACCCCAAGAATATGATTTTGGGTATTGCTGGCGACTTTGATACAGCTAAAATGCGATCGCTCGTCGAGCAAAAATTCGGCAACTGGGAACCGAGTCAAAGTGCAGAAGTGCCGCCGTTACCAGCGGTATCCCCAGTCAAGGGCGGCGGCGTATTTTTGGTAAATCAGCCGCAATTAAGTCAAAGTTACGTGCAAATGGGACATTTGGGCGGAATGCTCAGCAGTCCAGATTACGGTGCTTTGGACGTAATGAACGGGGTTTTGAACGGTTTCGGCGGGCGTTTGTTCAATAACGTGCGATCGCGCCAAGGTTTAGCCTACACAGTATACGCGGCTTGGAGTCCGAGATTTGACTATCCGGGGATGTTTGTCGCTGGAGGCCAAACGCGGTCCGATGCGACAGTACCGTTTATCCAGGCAATTCGCGCTGAGATCGATCGTATCCGCACCGAACCAATTACCCCGGCAGAATTAGCTTTTGCTAAAGATTCCACCCTAAATTCTTTCATCTTCAAATTTGAAAATCCCAGTCAAACTTTGTCGCGATTAATGCGGTACGAATACTACGGTTATCCCGAAGATTTCATTTTTCGCTACCGCCGCAGCATCGAAGCAGCAACAATTGCCGACGTGCAGCGCGTAGCCAAGACTTACTTGAAACCGGAGAATTTGGTAACATTAGTAGTGGGAAATACAGAGGCAATTCAACCGCCGTTATCGAGTTTGGGAACGTCGGTCAAAGTGCAATCTATTGATATCACAATTCCCTCGGCGACTTAATTTACTTACTCGTTTACTCGTTACCAGGATCTGCCTGGTAACGCATATCCGGAGGCTCTGCCTCCATTTTTGGAAGTATTTTGTAGGGTGCGCCGCTGCCAAAAAATCGCTCTTTCTTTGGGGATTCTTGATGGCGGCGCACCTAATTATTCTGTGGTGCGGATCTGTAAAATTGTTGCTTTAATTTGTAAATCTTCGATGGCGACGCACCCTACAGCTACTAAAAATGTGCTCTAATAGATAAAACATTTAGCACATTGGCAATGTTTGTCGCGCGTACAGGATGTATGATGACTATTAACTACCGAGTTGCAGCCACCACCGATCTCACTATCTTGCTAGAGCTTGTTAAGGAGTTTCATGAAAACGAACATTTAGCATTCGATGAACAAACCGAGCATAGTGTGCTAGCGGATTTTTTGACTGATGAATCTCTCGGAAAAGTGTGGCTAATTCAGCAAGAAAATGAGGTAATTGGTTATATTATTTTGACCCTGGGTTATAGCATTGAATACCGGGGACGAAATGCGTTTATTGATGAATTTTATCTCCGAGCCAAGTATCGCCAACAAGGCATTGGAACGAAGACATTAGCATTTGCAGAGGATTCTTGCCGGGCTCTGGGAGTCCAAGCACTTCATCTGGAAGTTGATTTTGATAATGGCAATGCACAGCGCCTTTATCGGAGAGTTGGCTATCAAGGTAATAATCGCTTTCTCCTGACGAAACGGTTGGTATAACCATAACTTTCTTTTGAACTGAATTTAGCAATCCCCTTGGAAAAACTCGACTAACGAACATCCCGCCCTTTCACGTCAGCCGATCGGGATCGACACCCAACTCCCGCAACTTTGCCGCCAATAAATCCGCCCGCTGACGTTCCTGTTCTGCCCGCAGCCGTTCCTGTTGGGCCTGTTCCGAGCTCCACAGCAGCAAATTTCCCTGCGAATCCCACCAGCGCAGCCAATTCATAGTTTGGCCCAGCCGTTCCCCGGGCCAAATCCCCAGCCACAAATCTAACTCTGGAATCCGCACCCGTCCCTCAGCATCAGCAGCCTGCGTTTGATAGGCTCCATTTTGCAGATACCGCACTTCCAGCTTGGGCTCGTAGGGGTCGTAGGTAACGTAGGTGGGCACTTGCAGAATCTGTTCGTAGAAGTAGAGCTTGCCGTAGGGAGGAGTCGATCGCGCCGACAATTCTGCGTAATCTTCGTTAGACAAAAACTCCATTACCACCGATACCGGCGCACCCTCCAGATTCGGCGTGTAACTGCGGCGAATCGTGCCCTCTGCGACTCCATACACTTGCGGCACGTAAAACCAATCCGGTGCTTTGACTACAGTCTGCTTGTTTACAGTCGCTACCAGTCCAAAATTGGAACCGATTAGGGCGATCGGTTGAATGCGTCCAGCGGCTCCCAGAGCATCGGTGAGGGCGGCCGCAAGGGGCGGTTGTTGAATATTTTCCACAGGATCGTCCGGTAAAACAAAGTCGGCTGGTAAGGCTTCCCAGGTGACAGTTGGTGCTTTGGAACTCGATGGGATTTGAAGTACCATTAGCTCATACCATTTGAGATTTTATATTTTAAATTACTCGTTACCAGGCTGGAGCCTGGTAAAGCCGATCGGGAGGCTCTGCCTCCATTTTACCAAGCGAGGCAGAGCCTCTGGATATAGTTTCCCAGGCTGGAGCCTTGGAACCAGTTAACTCGCAGATGCGGGTAGGAAAACGGCATTGCCGTATCCTCCGGAAAGGACACGGCAATGCCGTTTCCCTACAGTTTACCGCTAAAAATCAATACTCAAAGGCGCTCTCGGAAACGGAATCACATCCCGAATATTCCCCATTCCAGTCATAAACTGCACCAACCGTTCAAACCCCAAACCAAAGCCAGCGTGAGGCACAGTACCGTAGCGGCGCAAATCCAAATACCACCACAATTCCTCCTTATTCATACCCTGGGCTTCCATGCGCCGCTCCAACACATCTAGCCTTTCTTCCCGCTGCGAACCGCCGATAATTTCCCCAATATTAGGAGCCAAAACATCCATTGCTCGCACGGTTTTTTCGTCATCATTTAAACGCATATAAAATGCTTTAATCCCGACGGGATAATCGCTGACAATTGTCGGCTTTTTAAACAAATCCTCAGCCAAATAGCGCTCGTGTTCCGACTGCAAATCCAAGCCCCAGCTTACCGGGAAATCAAATTTTTTGTCGGCTTTTTCCAAAAGTGCGATCGCCTCGGTATAAGTAATCCGCTCGAACTGATTATTAATGATATTTTGAGCAGTAGCCAAAACCGTTTTGTCAATGCGCTCGTTGAAAAACTCCATATCTTCCGGGCAATGCTCCAAAACGTATTTAAAAATGTACTTTAAAAACGCCTCTGCCAAATCCATATCTCCCTGCAGATCGCAGAAAGCCATCTCCGGTTCAATCATCCAAAACTCAGCCAAATGTCGCGAAGTATTAGAATTTTCCGCTCGGAAAGTCGGGCCAAAAGTGTAAACATTTCCGAAAGCCATCGCCATAACTTCCGCTTCCAACTGGCCGCTAACTGTTAAATAAGCGCGCTTTCCAAAAAAATCTTTAGCATAATCAACTTCTTGCGAATCAGTGCGCGGCACATTCTTTAAATCAAAATTGGTAACGGCGAACATTTCCCCCGCGCCTTCGCAGTCGCTAGCAGCAATAATCGGAGTATGAACCCACAAAAAACCGCGTTCTTGAAAAAATTGGTGTACCGCCGCCGAACAAGCATTGCGGACTCGAAAAACAGCACCGTGGGTGTTTGTGCGCGGCCGCAAATGCGCGATTGTCCGCAAAAATTCAAAGGAATGGCGCTTTTTTTGCAGCGGATAAGTTTGGGGGTCTGCATCGCCGTAAACTTGTACTTGTGAAGCTTTCAACTCAATTCGCTGTCCTTTTGCCGGAGACGCTACCAGCACACCCGACACTTCTAGAGATGCACCTGTATTCAGTTGTTTCAGTACATTTTCAAAATCTGGCAAATCGGAATTTATGACTACTTGCAAGTTAGCCATCGCCGAACCATCGTTAACTTCCACAAAGGCAAATTCTTTCAATTCGCGCTTAGTGCGAACCCAGCCTTGAACAGTTACAGTTTCGTCGGGTTCACCGGCGCGCAGTATTGCTGCAATTCGTTGATTTGTCATAATATCCACTCCTATTTATTTAATATTTTGCACCATATTTCTCTCTTTTCTCTTCCTCAGCGCCCTCTGCGCCCTCTGCGGTAAATAAAAAAATCAAAAATCCGAACATCCTTCAACCTGCATAGGATTTCAAAATCCAACCGATCAAAATGCCGAGCCCCCCAAAGCGAACTGCTTGCCAAAAAGGTTCTATTATGCTTCTCCAAGAAAACAGCCTGCTTTCTAAATTCAACTCGATAGTTTCCAATTCTTTCTCAATTTCCCGCAATTCTTGTTTGAGTTGCGGCAATGGATTTTGGCGCCTGGAGTGGCGGATTTCTTCGCGCCGGTGCCCGAGTTCGACTTGGCGCTGTCGATCGACCTGAATTTGAGTGTACCGTTCTTTGACTGCCGCGAGCGATCGCTCCACTGCTCCGAGCGCTTCAACAAACTCACTTTCATCATCTCCCGGTGGCTCTCGATTTAAATCTGACGGCTGTTTAGGCATTTCGATCTGCAAACGCGACAATAATTAAAAAAAACCGATTCCCTATTTAGTTGTTATTATGTCAAGTATATTATTTGTTAAATTTAGAAACGGCAGCCAAATCGCTATAATTGCCACCTATGCTTGAAACTTATGCTTGAAACTACACAAACAACCCAAACTGTCAACCTCAACGAGCTGAGCACGGTAGAACTAGCCCAAGCTCTCGCCGCGCGCCTCGCCATCCCCGAAAAAGATTGGCACCGCCTCAAAGCCAACCGTTCCGCGCGGGCCGGAGAGCAAGCAGCGGCCGCTCTGGTCTTTTTGCTCAAAAAACAGCCCGCAGAAGCTCTCCCCCGCTTAAAACAAGCAGCAGGATGGCTGGATGGATCTATATCTGCTCCTCCCTGTCCCACCCACGGCAAATAATTTTGAGTTTTGAGTTTTGAGTTTTGACTTGATTAGTCGCTCGAAACGCGCCACAATCGCGCCGCTAGAGCGAGCAGCGCGATTGTGAGTTCAAAAGATTTACACTTTTTTAACTCAAAACTCACATTTTGGATTACGATCGGCTATCAATAGCCACATCGTCCAAATTCTCACTTCGAGGTTCAGCTCGGAAACGAAAAAATTTCCAGGTCGATCGCAGCTGAGGTTAAAACTGCTGCTTTCATAGCGGTTCTAGCGCAAGTGAGGGTGCAGGTAGCCACTGGGAAGTTCTTTGCACAGCCGTAACTCTGTACCTTGAGAATTCCACTCTACCCGATCGAATATTTGGTAAAGAATAAACAACCCTCTACCACATTCCTGTTCCACATGGGGTAGTACAGAGTTATCTGCAACATCCTCTGCTAGGAGGCTGTCGCAATGCTCGGTATAAAGGTTGCAACCGCAAGGAGCATTAAAGCCAGAACCTTCATCCGATATCACCCACCAATATTGGTTTTGGACGATCGAAAAACGGACTCCAACATTTTTACCGGGGTCTAATTTGTTTCCATGTTTAGCAGCATTTACCAAAGCTTCTTGAAGCCCCAACCGCAATTCCGCTTGCCAGTAATCTGGCACCTCTGCTAGGAGCAGATCCAAAATAGGACAAAGGTATAGAGTAGAAGCGAAGCTAATCGTAATCCAATTGCGTCCGGCGGGACGGGCTGAAATAGCAATCACTCAGAAAACTCCCTAACTTTCAGGTGGATAAAGTTCACACCCTGCATAGTTGGCTCCCTAGTATTCAAAATGCTAATTAATTGAGCGGCGCAGCTCTACTTATATCTTAGAGTATCGAAGCAATTAAGAACAGCAAACAACGTCACAAAATATTCAGGGATTCTGAGAAACTTCTGCCCTGAACCCTCAGTAATTTTACTTATAACTTCTACCAGCAGCCAGATTTTTGATTTCGGCTTTTGCTTTCCTCGCAACGCTGAGATCCGCTGCCTCCCCCAAGCCGTCAACAACTCCCTCACAAACGATCCCCATATTGAAAAGGTCGCAAATAACTATAAAAAAGTCGATCCCTTCACCCTCACCCATCAGGTTCGGCCCTCCCAGCCGCTGGGCGATCGACCCTTGCCCACAACTTGCTCATGCCGCTACACAGAAAAATCATCATACCTAGGTGTGTTGTAGCCAAAGCCCGATAATTTTCCAAAATGCGATCGGGCAAAATATCTCGGATTGCTGCGAGTTCCACAAAATCAATATTCGTTACAAAACTTATTTATTCTGAGTGCGGGCGATCGCCAGAACCCAACTCGCCCAACTAGACTGATCCTTTGCTCGCCCAAGCCCCGGGGCGTTTGCCAAATTTTAGAAATCTGAGCGTCGCGATACAATAGTTAAAGTAAATAATTATTTCTTTACATTATGCAAGCAACCCCAGCCATGACCTCCGCCCCCATAGCCGGCACTTACTGGCAGTGGCGGGGGCATTCAGTGTACTACGTTCGATCCAGCGATCGGCATCCAGAACGCCCTCCCCTACTGTTAATTCACGGTTTTGGAGCCTCGACAGACCACTGGCGCAAAAATATCAGCGGGCTGAGCAAAGACTTTGAAGTGTGGGCGATCGACCTGATCGGATTTGGGCGATCGGCAAAACCAGAATTGCAGTACAGCGGCGAGCTCTGGCGCGACCAACTCCACGACTTTATCACCAACATCATCGGCCGGCCCGCCGTACTGGCCGGCAACTCCCTCGGAGGCTACGCCGCCTTGTGTGTAGCAGCCCAGCGCCCCGAATCAGCAGCCGGACTGATATTAATCAACAGCGCCGGCCCCTTCAGCGAACCGCAGCCGGCACCCGAAGCCCCGCCTTTGCAAAAAGCCATATCTGCAGTAGCTAAAACCTTATTTCAGCAAGATTGGGCAAGTTTTCTGCTGTTCCAGTACGTGCGCCAGCGATCGACAATTCGGAAAACCCTAGAAAAAGTTTATCTCGACCAAAGCGCCGTCACAGACCAATTAGTAGAAGAAATTTACCTTCCCTCCTGCGATCCCGGTGCCCCCAAAGTATTCGCCTCCGTATTCCGAACACCCCAAGGCGAAAAAATCGACGTATTGCTGAGTCAATTAAAATGCCGGTTGCTAATGCTGTGGGGAGAAGGCGATCCGTGGATGAATTCCACAGAAAGAAGCGCCAAATTTCGCAAACACTATCCTGGGTTGACAGAACACTTTATCAAAGCTGGTCACTGTCCTCACGACGAAGTACCAGAACAGGTAAACGAACTGATTCGCGCATGGATAATTGACCAATAGTCGATCGGCACATAGATAATTTTCCCCCAGCCCTCTCCTCCCTCGGATAGGGGGAAAATTATCCGATTAGGGGTAAAAGTCTATGTATCGTGCGAACATAAAGGCGGTTAATTTATACTCACATATTCTGAGGATACCGAAACCATGACCAGCAAAAAGACTCGCCGCAATTTTATATTGAGCAGTATAGCTGTTGCCAGCGGCCTTGCAGGCGCTAAGGCGATCGAACAGCAGGAAGGGGAAGTCGCAGCCGCACCCAATAACAAGGCAGCGACCACAGTAATAATGCCAGAACGACTGTTAGGCAACACCGGCGTGAAAGTGCCGATTTTCGGTTTGGGGGGGGGCGGACAAACACCTCTGTCGCAGCCGGGAAGAGAAGCAGAAGCTGCGGTGCAAATTGAACGCGCGATCGAACTAGGCATTAGCTATTTTGACACGGCCGCCGAGTACGGGCCCAGCGAAGAAAACTTAGGCAAAGTTTTGCCACCATATCGAGATCGCCTATTCCTAGCCACAAAAACCTCCGCCAGAGACAGAGACGGCGCGTGGAGAGACTTAGAGCAATCGCTCAAAAGATTGAAAACCGATCGGCTCGACTTGTGGCAACTGCACCACGTCTCATTGCAACCAGAATTAGACCAAATTTTCAGTGACAAAGGAGCAATAAAGGCGATCGAAGAAGCCAAAGAGCAAAAAATAATTCGTTTGGCCGGCATCACCGGACACCACGAACCAGCCATCATTGTCGCGGGCTTGGAGCGCTATCCTTTTGACACAACATTAATCTGCCTCAACGCCGCCGAAAAACACCATCCGCGCTCCTTTGTTACCACCGCTTTACCAGTTGCCAAAGCCAAAAACATCGGCGTCATAGCCATGAAAGTACCAGCTTACGGCCAATTATTTCAGAACGGTGTTTTAGATGGAATGCACCAAGCAATGGGCTATACGCTTTCACTTCCCGGCGTGCACTGCTGCGTCATCGCCGCGAACTCCGTAAAGCAATTACAAGAAAACTTCCAAGTCGCCCAAGCATTCCAACCCCTGAACCAAACAGAAATGGCAGCACTTGAAAAACGCACCGCCACCGCTTGGCAAGAAAATACATTTTTCAGACAGTGGACTTAAACTCCCCAATCCAAAATCCCCTTTTTCCTCTGTGTTTATTGTGGTGTGTTTGTTGTGGCGCGGGTCTCCAGCCCGTGAATCATCTTATGTGCGATCGAACGACTGCAATCAAAGTGTTATGTAGTGAGGACTAAAGTCCTCATAAAACTACTAGGACTCAAGTCCTCACTACAAACCTACAACGTTTATGTTGCCGAACTTGCTTTTATCTGCGGTGAAAATATAGCAACCGCCAAGCCGGTTAGGACATTTTAAATTGCTGAAACCATTGCGATTGTTGCACATTTCATCGGGCTTCTTCCGACGGACATCGGACTTCTGCTATACTTCAAATCAAAAAACAAGGCGACCTGGTTTGGTTGCCTTGTTGATTATCATAAAATATGCACTTTGTCAACAGCAAAGAGCTACTTTTTTTTCCGTTTAGCCTTATCTAACCGCCTGCGATCGCGCCACTCAACCGAAGTCAAATAAGCTACCCCGCCAGTCACCGTCAGCAGCAGTACAAAGGCCACTAAAACCAGAACATTAGCAATCGCAAATTCCACAACCCCTCTTCCTCTGATTTTACATTTTCTACTTTCGATTTTAGATGAAAAATGTTAACAATTAACAGTTGAGTGTTGACCGTCAACGGTTAATTGTTAACACTCGATTCAAACTGCTGGCAACTCTTCCAAAATTGTAAACCTCACATGATTAATTGCCAGACTCCCCACGGAAACATCCTCCTTATTTAAAGGAAGACCCCCGCTGCTGAGACTTTGAAACCGAATTCCCTTGCCAATTTCTACGTGATACCAAGCCAAACCCATAAAAAATCGCAAAGGATAAGGGCCTCTGTCTTGAATATCATCAGGATTAGATTCCATCGGCACCCAGCCAAAACCCGGAATGTAAAATTCCAGCCAAACGTGATTGAAATCCGGTTCCAGCGCCACACCTTTTCTGTCAGCAAAAGCCGGGCACTTGTAGCGGCCGATCGTGCGGCAAGCAATCCCGTTCAACCTAGCCAAAGCCAACAACAACCCCACGTACTCGCCGCAAGAACCGATGCCGCGGCGCAGCACAATATCGGGAGTGTCAATGTGAGGCCTAATCCCGTAAGAAAGTTGGTCGTAAACAAAATTGCGAATGCTCAGTAACTGCCTCAGAATATTAGTTTCCGAGCCAATGGCAGCCACAGCAGCCGATCGCACAATCTCCGTATCCATCGCCAAATTGTCATTATCCACCAAATACTTAGCTGCAAACTCCGGCGACAGCTTCGGAATCTTTTCGACATCCCGAGGCGACAACTGATACTTAATCGATCGAACTTCTAACAAAGCCTTCCAGCCAAAAATTCGGCGTTCCCCGGGGTGCAGCCGATCGAACTTAAACACCGCCACCCGTTCCCCTTCCTGAATTTCCTCAGTAAAAGGCATTCCGATGGGCGTAATTTTCCTGACCTTTTGCCGGTGAGTTTCCGAAGGCAAAGCAATCCGCCACTCCAAATTTTCGATTTCTACCTCATCGAGAGGAGACAGTTCCTCCACATAAGACATTTCCATCAAAAAACCGTTTGACAGAGCGTAGCGCTCGGCTTCATTGTAGTGAAAATACAAAGGGTGAATAAAAGTGCGATCGCGCTTCGTCAACTGAAAAGGATCTTCCGAATTCGGGTCATCCCGGATGTAAAGTTCATCCCCGGCATAAGCCACGTACAGAATCTCCTCCCCCGTTTCGGAATCCTTGTGAAAAGCCAAACCCGAAGGCGACTCAAAGGGAGTCAACACGCTAAATTTAATCTCCCCAGTTGCCCGTTCCAAACAGTAAACAGTTTGCTCAGTCTTGTCGCAAACCCAAAGTTCCTCATCCCGGACAGTAATATTTTCTACCCCAATACCGGGAGCGTAAAACCGAGTAATTTCCCGACCATTTTTCATGTCAAAAACCAGAATCGCGGCTAATCTCTGGCAAGTCACATAAAGCGTAGATTTCCACACAGCAATCCCGTCAGCAGGATAAGAAAGTGAAACAAAATGTTCCGGCTTGAGTTCAGTTATCGCCCCGTCCCGAATTGCGCCCCGACAGCAACAAATATCCTCATCCCGCGCAAACCAGACAGTATCTTCCGAAATAGCCAGCCCAGTTGCGCCCGCAAACTTAGCCGTTTGATAAGGATTCAAAACAGTAGTGTTGTCAGTTTCTGGATCGATCTCCAATAGCAGCCCTTCGGCGCGATCGACAGCGAACAACTTATTTCCTAAAAAAGCAATGCCGTGCAGTGTCAAGACTCCGATCGGTCTTACCATCCGCAGCCCCGAAGGCTGTTTGTCCGAGAGAACAGGTGAATCGAGATTCATGCTAAATTTCTTGCCGGTATTGTACAGAAAACCTAATTTTTGAAACTCTCAGAGCTCAAGACGCTGAGATTCTTAAGAAATTACTTTCTCAACATCCCAGAGAGACAATTGAATGCCCTCTGGGTTCCCGCCCACACGCCACGAGACCCTTTTTCAGGCAGCGTATTATCTGGCAAGCCTTCGCACAACTCAATCTCAAAAAGATTGAATTGTACTGGTTTCGAGCAGTCCACCCGTACCATTTTCGATCTAATTTCCTTGACAATAGTTAGCCCGTAAGCCTCTCTTGCTTTAGTTTCCACGTTTCTTGCAGCTTGCCGATTTGCATCATCAATGTGTCCGCAATTAGTACAAATAAACTTTTTCCCATTGTGGCTATATCGATCGACGTGACTGCATTTGCTACAAGTTTGGCTGGTATATTGTGGATTAACTTTATCAAGTCTTTTTCCTGACTTTGCCGCCAGATACTCAAGTTTTTTGGTTAAATCATACCAACTAGCGTCTGAGAGAGAACGGTTCAACCCGCTTTTAGCTGATTGCTTATTTGGCAAAAACCTACCAGTATTCGATTTAATAGGCTGGCACCGTTTCATCATATTCTCGATCGGCAAGTCTTCGGCTGCGACAGCATCATACTTTTTAATGAGCTTATTGGCAACCCACCACTGGTAAGCCTCGCGTTTTTGTTGAATTTTATTGTGCAAAGCCGTTACTTTTAGTTGAGCTTTACTGCCGTTTTTACTTTCTTTTTGTTGGCAGCTAACTTTTTGTTGCCTAACTCGCATTAAACATTTAGTCTTTTTGTTAGTAGCAAATCCCGGGCGATCGATCGCACTACCATCAGATAGGTACACCCGTTTAGTCAACCCCATGTCACATCCAGTGATAGTTTTGAACTCACTGTCTGGAATTATGGGAAAATCTGGCACTGTTTTGTTTTCAATTCTTACAGAAACGTACCAACCATCGGCTTTCTGCTTAACTGTCACCATCCTAATATCAAACCCATCTGGGATAGAAGGCGAGTTAGAGAAACGCATCCACCAAATTTTAGGTAGGTAGATTTTGCTACCCTTAATTTTAACATAACCCGGCTTGTAGCTAAATGATTTGAAATCCTGGCGACCCTTGAATTTAGGGAATCCCGCGTTAAAGAACTTATTAAATGACTCGTTAACCCTGGCTGGTGTTGACTGCCAAACAGCAGCATCAATATTTCGATCCCAAGGGCGACTAGCTTTTAAATTTATTAAGTTTGCATCTGGCATTAATGACGCAGACCGTTGGGGTGATTGGTCTTTTTCACCTTCTTTTTTAGCTGTGCCTTCCCCTATTCTCCAGGGGTTGTAGAGTCGATTACCTCGGACTAAGCTGCCAGTTAACCGCGTAATTTCCACCCGTGTTTTTAAGTCACAACAATGTACCTGAATAAACTCCTGATGCCCACCTTCGATTCTATCACGCAAACACCAATTATAGGTAGCCCTAAGCCTATCTAACCAGCCCGATATTTTCTCAAATTGTTGATTGCAGTGTCTGAATTTGTACGGGTAACTTAAAAGCATTTTTATATCACCTCCTGTATTTTATTTATAGCATCAAGTTGAGCAAATGCCTGAGAACTAATAAAGCTTTGTTCAACTCTACAGGCGGTTGAAACCGCTGCCGACTTCCATGTCGGTAGCCCGGGGCTTGCGTCTGGCTTTTCGGTCAAAGCTGGGTTTAACAAGCTCAACCGAACTTGCTGATGTGAATGCAAGTAAGTATAACTACTAAGCTACCACTGACAAACCTTACAGAGAATTCCATGTCGATCGGAGGAACCAAACTAATCGTATCTGCCTGAAGATATAAATTAAGTACAACAGATTACTAAATCCGTCAAAACCTTGGGTAGAATAAAACCGTGCGGTAAAGTTCCTAGGTTCATCAGAAGGCAGGTTCGTCATGGCTTGGAAGTACGCTCTCAATATCGGTGCCATTTCCTTAATTCTGTCTTTAGAGGCATTTGCCGTTGGTAGTTTCTTAAGACCAGCAGAGGCTCTCAACAGCCCCGCCAACAGCGTCCACCGCCGCTCACCACCGCAGCTACCCCTCACCTGGCAAACAGTTCTACCCGCCCAAGCCAGCGGAAGCAGATCGAACAGCCAGCAATTGGGGGCCTCGTGGAATAGCTTTCAACCGCCGCAGCAGGGAGTACCGGGAAGGCGGGAAGGGGGAGGAACCCGTGGCTTAGAATGCTCCACCGCCCCAACTGCCTTAACTGCCTTGATTCCCCAATCAACTATGGGGCAAACCATATCAGCAAAGCCGACATTTTTCTACTACCTTCCCCAAGCCCTCGACAAAACAGTTGAGTTTGAGTTAGCAGACGAAACGGACAAAACACTATACAAAAAAAGTTTTCGCATGGTAACTAGCCGTGCAGGTGTCGTTAGGGTCAGCCTCGACTCCGACGACAACTCGCCAGCCCTGGAGGTTGGCAAAAACTATCAATGGTACTTTACTATCAAATGCAACGCAAAAAACCATACAACAGATGAAGCTCTCGTTTCCGGGTGGATCAACCGCACCGCACTCGCCCCAAACGTGAAAACAGAGTTGGATCGATCGCCCTCACGCGCCAAGCTCAGCATCTTCGCCCAACAAGGTCTCTGGTACGACTACCTGGCAACTCTAGCTCTATTACGCATGGAGTCTCCCAGCGATGCCAGTTTAGCTCACGAGTGGTCAGCAGTGTTGAACTCTGTCCAACTCGGCAAAATCGCTCAAGAACCATTAGTCCCAAGTGAGTTAACACCTCTAAGAAAAAAATAATTCGACACCCGTTTCAAAAAAGAATGCAACAGTAGGCAAGCCCCAAAGCCTGATTGCCATAAGTCATTGCCAAATCTAAAATCTAAAATCTAAAATCTAAAATCTAAAATCTAAAATGGTATAACTTTTGTAGCAAGTAGGAAAAACTCGGTTTAGAGCGCGGTGTTTGGCAGCGCCACAGATGATTTTTGGGTGTTGGGGGTTTTTTTGTCGATCGTCCTAAATAAATTAAAATTATTGTGCTAATGAGCACTTCGGGCTCCTGGCATCTTGAAAGCCGGACTGTGGAAATTTTGATGGTCAAATTTCGCATAATCCTAAATGATAAACTGGCATAGTCAAGCAGCCGACCAACTTATTTTAGAGAAATTATTAATTATGCGCCCGAATGCAAATATTGCAATATTTCGGTTGGGGATTTCACTTCTAACTGCGCTCCCGATGGCTTGCTTTTACCCCCATAAAGCTATATCCCAAACGGACGATATTTCTCAGTTGCCCGTCGCCGCTGACAACTCAGCAGATACGGGCAACGCAGTATTAGCACTGCAAAAACTGGAAATCAAGCAGGATGTAACTCCAACAAACTTAAATCAAATCCCCGATTTTTCAGAAAGCAACGCTCACGGGAACCAGCCCGATACCTGTTCCACAATTAATCAAACGGATTGTGGTACGGGTTTGGAACCCGCAGCAAAAAATCGGGTTGACAAAAGCGCTGAGGCGTGTTCCACAATTAATCAAACGGATTGCGGTCAGGGGCAAGAACCCGCAGCAAAAAATCTGGTTGATAACGATCCCAAATGTCAGAACCAGCTACATTGCAATCCTGTTTTAGCCCAGAACCAACCCTCGCCGCCTCCCAACCTGCCTCCGCTGCCGCCTGTGCCAGATCCAAATCGCGATCGATTTCTGCAACCCGTCCCGCAGCCTTCCCCAGAACCTCCCCAAGTACCGCCAACAGTATCGCCCCAACCCCCCTCGCCAGTTCCCCCAACACTGCCGAATGCAGCAATTGAGGTGCAGAAAATTCAAGTTGTTGGCAGCACAATTTTAAGCCAAGACGAAATTAATGCCTTAGTCAAGCCGTTAGAGGGCCGTTCTGCCACCCTAGAAGAACTCAAACAAATCGCCGACAAAATTACCGAAATTTACCTCAATCGAGGCTACATCACTTCCAGAGCAGTCTTGCCGCCCCAAACTATCACCGCAGGGGTAGTCCAAGTTCAAGTGATCGAAGGCAAGCTGGCCCGAATTGAGGTAGAAGGAACTAAAAGATTGCATCCAAGTTACATCCGCAGCCGGCTTCGACTCGGGGCCCGAATGCCTTTAAGCACAGCTTCCTTAGAAGACCAACTCCGGCTGCTGCGAGTCGATCCTTTATTTGACAATGTAGAAGCCAGCCTGCGGGCTGGGGATAAAGAAGGCGAGAGCATTCTGATCGTCCGAGTCTCGGAAGCTAATCCGTTTCAACCTATTTTCAGCATTGACAATTACTCGCCTCCCAGCGTCGGTTCCGAAAGAGTGGCAGTTAGTTTGCGGCACCGCAATATAACAGGAAATGGCGACGAACTTGGGGCGGCTTATTACCGCTCGCTCGGCGATTCAGACGTGTTCGATTTCAGCTATCGCCTGCCGCTAAATGCGATGAACGGCACTTTGCAATTGAGGGCGGCGCCGAATCGCAACAGTATCGTACAAGCACCTTTTAACAGGTTTGATATTTCGGGAAAATCGCATTTATTTGAAGTTAGTTACCGCCAGCCGCTGCGGAGAACGCCGATCGAAGAATTTGCCTTATCTGCGGGTTTTACTTATCAGACAGGCAGAACTTTTCTCGCTGGCGAACCGTTTTCTTTTGGCATCCGCGAGGAGTCCAAGGGTGTCACCACTACGAGCGCAATTAAGCTGGGACAGGACTACATTCGGCGCGACCCGCAGGGTGCTTGGGCCGTGCGATCGCAATTTACGATCGGCACTAGCTTGTTTGATGCTACTCAATACGAAGGTTCTGATCCAGACGGACAATTTTTTAGCTGGCTGGGTCAAGTGCAGCGAGTACAGCGATTGAATGACAAACATTTATTAATTTTGCAGTCCGACTTGCAGTTGTCAGCTAATAGTTTGTTGCCTTCACAGCAATTTGTAATAGGCGGCGGGCAATCTTTGCGCGGCTACCGCCAAAATGCCCGTTCTGGTGATAACGGCTTGAGAGTTTCGGTCGAGGATCGGATTACTTTGCAGCGCGATGCTTCGGGAAATCCCAAACTTCAATTGGCTCCCTTTTTGGAGGCGGGTACGGTCTGGAATGTTCCCAACAATCCTAATAAATTAACCAATCAGACATTTTTAGCAGGTGTGGGTTTGGGGGTAATCTGGGAACCGATACAGCGGCTGAACCTGCGCGTAGATTACGCTTTTCCTTTGGTGAGAATTAGCGATCGGGGCGACAATCTGCAAGATAACGGCATTTACTTCAACATAATTTATACGCCCTAGAATGAGCGATCTGCCGGGATGCTACGCATATAAATTGTCTGTTATAGCAGAGGGGAGATGGTCCGAGGGAGAGAGTGTCCCAGTGAAAAATGAAGAAAATATTTCTTTCTTGCTTCTTCCCTCTGGCTTCTTCCCTCGAACCTCTTCCTTGTTCAACATCCGATATTAATCGCCGACTTCTCCGACAACCTCCGCAGCAGCTTGAGTTTCGAGCCAGAGTTTGAGCAGCAAGAGCTCTGCCCGATCGCCCAACACAGTCGCAAACACGCCGTGGGCCCCGGAGGACGCGCCAGAAATCCACGTACCGCGCAGAGTCACTTCTACAAAGTCAGCATCAGCAACACAAAGGTCGATCGCATCGTTGTCGTCTCGGCGCACCTCAGATTCCAATAGAGACAGCGCAGCCAAATTCGCGGGCAGCAAAAATGCCGCATTGCTCGGTTCGACGCTGATGCTTTGACCAACTCGCATAGCCAGCACAACTCGCAGCGCCACTAACTGTTCGGGAGATTGAGCCAAACGCTCGAGGTTAAAGCCCGTTTCAGTGTAAGTCAACTTCAGCATATTGACAGCCCTAAATTTGGAATTGAAAGTTAAAAATTGGAAATCGGGAATTGGGAATTGGGCATCGGCCAAATAGGGCATCGGGAAGTGGGAATTGGGCATCGGATAGGTCGGAATGAAAAGTTTGCTATTGGGACCTAAAATCCTTTTCAATTACAGGACTGAATTAGCTATTAACTATTAGCTATTACCAATTACCAATTACCTGTTTGGCCCATGCCCTATTCCCCATACCCTATTCCCCAATTTGGTATTCGTGCCAAAAAAGTTCGGCAAAAGCAACAGTGGGGTGTATAGGAGCCTTCGGCTTAGTTCGCAGAGACATTCCAGCTTCTATGGGAGTTCGTGAGCCCTTACGAGAGTTGCACCGTTCGCAAGCAGTCACCACGTTGTCCCAAGTATGCTGGCCGCCCTTCGCTCGAGGCATGACGTGATCCAGCGTCAAATGTCGGTTGCTACCGCAGTATTGGCAAGAATGAGCGTCGCGGCGCAGAACTTCCCGGCGATTGACCGGGGGAACTTTCCACAGGCGTTCCCTGTTACCAAAAGTCAAGCGGATTTGTTCGGGTACGTGGATGCTGGTGCTGGGCGATCGCACCAGCCAGCCGTTGCCGATGCTAAAATCCAGAGGTTCAGCCTTGCCTGTTACCAAAAGTACGATCGCCCGTTTGATGTTGACACGGCTCATCGGTAGGTAATTCTGAGAAAACACCACCACAGATTGCCTCAATACATCAGTTACTACGGTCATGGCTTGCTCCTCCTCATTTGGATTTTGGATTTTAGATTTTAGATTTGGGATTTGGGATTTGGAATTTTCGGTGCAACGCCTGCATTGGCTATATCTAGTTTTTGCGAGTTCCCCAAGCCTTTGGGAATTTCTCAAATATCCAATCAAATGCCCCCGCTTCTGTTACCAGAGAAGCGGGGGCTAGAAAAACTGCGTTCATGCAAATTTTCATCCTGTCTTGGTACAGTCGTTTAGCTGTACCTCCCGCTTCGCGTATCTCCATGTGGCTGTGCCAATCGCTGACCCTCCTGGTCTACCTCGTGGTAATTTATTTCTGCCATTTCTCCTAATTCACTATAACCGGGTTTAATTAGGCCAGAGCCCGCCCACGAGGTCGGTGTGGCTGTCGCAAAACCCGTGCTAAAGACGTGCCATAACGACTCGGAGCGACCCCTGGGGCGATCGCACTTCAGTTGATAGGTGGAGTAGGTGGGGAGAAATTTCACAGCAGGCAGAAAGTGGTAAGAGAGCTTTAAATCTAGCTTTAAACATACTACACTGATATTACACATATGTCCACCCCGTCACGGAGAAAAATTATGCATACCCTACCTAGAACCTCAACCACCGAAATGGAAGTCACCAGCATTCGACTCGAAAGAGAACTCAAAGAGAGACTCAAAGAACTCGCAGGCAATCAAGGCTATCAAGCTTTGATTCGAGATTTGCTCTGGAATTACGTGCAGCAGAAGTCTGGAGAGTATCGCCAGATGTTTTCTCGATCGGATATTCGAGCTAGCATTAATGCCACAGCACAGCAGGAGGAACGCTGCGCGCTTACAGGAGAGTTGATACGACCAGGCGGGCCGATGTTATTAGGCCTGACGATGCACGGTGAGATGGTGCCGCTGAGTATGGGGAGTATGGCTGGATAAACCAGTTTATCGAAAATTTGTGAGAGCGATCGGCCTGGGGTGAAGGCCCCAGGCGCTGAAGATAAAATCCCGAAGCATTTAAAGAATATCTATTTAACGAACCGCTTTCGACGCGTTAGCGAAGCGGCGCGTTAGCGCTAGAACGCGGAGGAAGATGGAGAAGAAGAGAGGTAATGTCAGCGGTTCGGGAGTCTGGTAACGCAGATGCGGAGGCTCCACAACGCGCTGGCTAGTGCTAAACTTTCCATCGGGCGTGCTGACAGACGATCGTAAATTTGATGGAAAAAATTAAAGTAATGCTGAAAAACCGCTACTTAACTGCTGCGAGTTCGATCGCCCTTCTCACAATTATTACCGGCTGCGCCGCTACTGAATCACCCCAACTTGCATCTCCCTCTCCTCTCGCTGCATCGAACCCGCCGCCTGTTAAACCAAGTCAGCCCTTAACAGTCTCTGTTAACAATCCCGAAACCCCCACAAATTCCAAAATCCAGCAATATCTCAACGGGTTGACAGCACAAGGTTTTGCCAAAGAAAACCAAGGCGTCTGGGTGCAATCTGGCAATACTTTGCTAGCCAATCATCAAGGTACAGTTCCTCTGTCAGCCGCTTCTATTACCAAAGTAGCAACATCTCTCGTAGCGCTGCAACAATTCGGGCCGGAACATCAATTTATTACTTTAATTGGTACAACTGGGAAAATAGAAAACGGCGTATTAAAAGGATCCTTAATTGTTCAGGGAAGCGCCGATCCGTTGTTTGTTTGGGAAGAGGCCATCGCCCTCGGCAACGCCTTACATCAAAAAGGCATCAAGCGAGTGACCGGTAATTTGATAATTGTCGATAAGTTTTACATGAATTTTGAATTAAATCCCCTCAAATCTGGAGAATTGCTGCAACAAGGATTGAACAGTGAAATCTGGCCCAGCGAAGCCGCCGCCCAGTATCAAACACTGCCTCCAAATACGCCGAAACCCCAAATAACAATTGAGGGTACTGTCAAAGTTTTGTCAGCACCTCCCAATGACGTGCAGCCTTTAGTCAAACATTATTCTTTGCCCCTTGCCGAACTGATCAAAAAAATGAATCAGTACAGCAACAATCTGATGGCAGATATGCTAGCTGATAATGTCGGGGGCGCCAAAATAGTCGCCCAAAAAGCAGCAGCAGCAACCGGAGTTCCTCCCGCAGAAATTCAACTCGTCAACGGTTCGGGATTGAGCGAAGAAAATCTCATTTCTCCGCGGGCTGCTTGCGCGTTGTTTATAGCTTTAGAACGCTATCTTGAACCTTACAGCATGACAGTTGCTGATGTCTTAACTGTAGTTGGGAAAGATAAAGGAATACTGTCAGAACGACCGCTTCCCAAATTAGCAGTGGTCAAATCGGGCACCTTGGATAATGTTAGCGCTTTGGGCGGAGCGCTACCAACTCAAAAACAAAAAACAGTGTGGTTTGTGATTATGAATCGCGGGGAAAATGTCGAGACATTTCGCACTCAGCAAGAGCTTTTGCTGAAAAGCTTTTTGAATGAGTGGGGAAGTGTTCAAGTTTCGCCGCCGGAATTAACGCCAAATCCTGCTAGAAATAGTAAGGTATCTCGCAGTGAAATTGTCAATTGATTTTAGGCTTACGCATGGGGGTCCAGAAACCGGTTTTTTTTACAAAAAGACGCCTTGCAACCCGCAAAGAAGGCAAAAAACCCGATTGCTTTAGTTGCTAGGGTGCGTCAGCACAGAAATTTTGAATTTGCAGCTAAAATAATCCAAGCTGATGCACCCTACGAGTACAAACCAATTTAATGAGGTGTTTTCACCCTAGCGACTACAATCCCGATCGCACTTTTGACTCTGCTAATATATCTGTGCAAGTCGTAAGCAACTGTCACCTCCCCAGCCGGCGAAGCGTGAATTAAACCCATATTGCCGTCAGCATTGCGGTATACTAAACCGGTGTGGGTGACATCCAATCCTTTAACATCCGTCGCTACCGCTACAATATCCCCCGGTTTTAACTGAGAATAAAGACTTTTTATTTGATTTGTCGGGATGTAATTAACAGTAGTTTTGGCTAAGTCTGCTTCTTGGCTGACAATGCACTGATAAGTTGCTTCGTCTTTGACCATTTGCGGGTAACTGCTGCGGTGCTGGCTCATGAAATTTAGTGTTTTATTCATGGGTACTCCGCCTAATTCAGCAGTAATGTTTTCCAATGTTTGCCGTTTTTGATTGTCGTTAATCCATTCGGAAAAATAATGCAATCTGCTACAATAACCGTTGATTTTACCGTTTAAATACCGCTGTTCTTCTAGGCGATTTACAAAACTTTGATAGTCGTAATCTTTTGCTGCTACGCCCCTGGCGATCGCCAAAACGGTTTCTACAAACAAAACGCAATCAAATTTATTCAACGTTACAATCAACTTTTCTTCGCCGGATTTGTCCAGCAAACCCTCGGCGTAGGGCAATCCTTGGAAATTATCGGCGATCGCCTGGACGATTTCTCCGATCGAGCGATCGTGCAAATTTTGTTTTTTTGCATACTGTACAATCTGTTTAAAACGTGCTAGGTCTTCAGCTTGTGCAGCGGTTTCTCTCTCTGTATTACTTGAGTCTGGTCGTCTAGCCAGCACCGATAGCAATTCGGAATAGGAAATTTTCGGTAAATTGTTGAAGTCCCAAAACATACTCGGGAAACTGGACACAGTTTGCTTGTTTGTTACTTCCCCATTTGCCCTTTCTCCTGTCAACTCGGGCACTATATCCACGCCCTGTCCTTCTGCTTGTCGCGAGACAAGATTTCCCCCAGCAGGTTGAGACTGAAATGCCCAAACATCAGGGCTCAAAAAATAATTCCCTCCGGCGATCGCAAATCCCAAAACAGCCAGACTCCAAAAATTTCTCATGTTTTTCCAAGGATTTTGCTTCCACTGAGTGCTATCCTGAAATTTTTACAATTTTTAGAAGTATAAATCAGCCTAGCAGACAGATAAAATTGGCAACAGCGGACTCGATCGACACGCTTGTCATTTAGACGCCGCCCTATTATAAACTGATCGTGCGAGTTTGATACCACAACACTGTAATGCAAGTAGAACGCCGACGCCGCCCCATCGGGCCCCAACGCCCAATCCAGCCCCGACGCCAAAGCAGCGAGCGTCGGGTCCCATCTCGTCGCCAAAGCAGGGAGCGTCGGGTCCCATCTCGTCGCCCAATCGGGACCCGACGCCCAATAGACTTGTTGCAAAAGTCGCTCTCAATTCTGGAAATTATCGGCGTTAATCTGCGTTCATCTGCCTTGTATCTGCGGTTGACCGATCGAGCAAAGATTCATGCAAGAGGTATAATCCAATCCCGACGCCCAAGCAGCCAGCGCCTAGTCGCGCCCCGTCGCCAAAGCAGCCCAGGCCCAGTCCCATCTCGTCGCCGAGTGAGGACGAAATTTTCTCGGCTAAAATACCGTAACATTTTGTGTTTAATTGGCGGGGCGATCGCGTTTTTTTGGCTCGTCACAATGCCCTTCAGAATTCGCCGTCCCCCAGAACCGCCAGTCATCTTGCCTCAACAGGCCATCTTGCCTCAAGAAGCACTCTCGCCGCCGACAATTCAAACATCGGAAAATTTAGCCGATCGTCAAAGCGAGCCTACCTTCAGCTACAATATCAAAACACCTCCCAATCCAGTTTACTCTCAAGAATTGCAAGGGATTGTTGATGAAGCTGTGAACATTGCGACCAGCAAAGGGCTGCCCGCAGAATCGCTATCAATTACCTTAATGGATGTCAGCAATTCCCAAACTCACACCTTCGCCGGATATCAAAATCAAACTCTCAGATTTCCCGCTAGCGTTGCCAAGTTATTTTGGATGGCAGCCTTTTACTCAGCCATAGAAAAAGGCCTAATTACCCAAAGAGAATCAGCCTTTAAAGACGACCTAGAACAAATGATTCGCGTCTCCAACAACGATGCTGCCAGCAGGCTTTTAGACAAAATCACAGATACAAAATCCGGCGGACGGCTGGCAGGAGAAGAGTTGCAAACATGGCTGAAAAAGCGCACTCAAATTAACACATTTTTCCAGTCAGCAGGCTACAATGATATTCGTATAAGCACCAAAAATTATCCCATATACTATTTAAGACAAGAAGGGCCAATCGGTCGCGACTTGCAATTGCGGGGCGGTGCTTCCCAGCCGATTCGCAATCAAGTAACTACCGACCAAGCCGCCAGATTAATATATGAAATCTATACTAGACAAGCGGTTTCTAGCGTCGCCAGCCGCAAAATGGCTTACTTGCTAACGAGAGACTTAGACCCCAAGGCGTGGAAAAAAGACCCTCTCAACTCGATACAAGGATTTTTGGGAGAATCTTTACCACCTAATATTTATTTTGGTTCCAAAGTTGGCTATACTTCCAAATCCCGCAGCGAAGCGGCATTTGTCAGAACTTTAGACGATCGCGCGATTTACATCTTAGTCGTTTTCGCAGACAATCCGGCTTATGCCAAGGACGAAACAGCATTTCCGGCAATTTCCCGATACGTTTTCGATCGGCTAAATGCTCGCGGGCCCAGCAATTAAGCTGTTGCACATCTAGATTGTCTGTTATGTTCTAGGGGGAGAAGCTTCGAGGGGTGGACAATAGGGAATTGAAATAAGCTGCTACGGATCTAAATTAGACCTCTTGCAAAAATGCACCAGACGCCTCCCCAACCCTCCCCGAAGTCGCGGTTCGGAAGCCTAATTTTTCAGGCTTCCCCCCAAAGCTTGGGGGGTGAGTTTTTGACTTTTGCAAGAGGTCTATTGAATGCATAGACGTGCTAGGAGTGCCCGTTGCACAATAATTGTAGAAAAATTGACTGTCAAATTAGATGCACAGCAGCTTATACAATTTAAATGTACAACAGGTTATCGAGTAGAATCGATGGACTCTGTTCGTATTAGGACTCATCTCATGTCAAATCTGGTTCATCAGAAGGATACCGCAGTGCGAGCCGGACGATCGAACTTTCCCGATCTCTCCCCTGCAAAGCCCGGAGGCAAAACAATTAGGAAATAATTGATCGCACCGGGCCCAATTTAACTGGGGCGAAAGGATTCGAACCTCTGAATGGCTGGACCAAAACCAGCTGCCTTACCACTTGGCGACGCCCCAACGTCTCAACCTTTATTATAGTAACACCCTGACACGGGAATCTGTCAAGCCTTTTGAGAATAAAATTTAAAAAATCTTTTTGAAACCGATCGCCCCCTGGTTTATTGTTTGACAGCATCCGGGCGACGCAGCGGGATCTCAATCCAGAACTCTGCTCCCTGTCCGGCTTGGGAGATACACTTCAAGCTTCCTCCATGTTTTTCCACCACAATCTGGTAGCTGATAGACAAGCCGAGCCCAGTACCCTTGCCCACAGGCTTAGTGGTAAAGAAAGGGTCAAACAAGCGACATTTAGCTTTTTCCGCCAATCCCGGCCCGCTGTCGCGAATCCGAATCAGCACAACTTGAGGGCTCGACTTTCCTGACTCACCAGCCTCCGAGTCTCGGGGCACCACCGCCGTCGAGATTTTGATCGTCTTGGGTACGGGCTGATTTTCCAAAGAGTCGATCGCATTCCCCAAAATATTCATAAATACTTGGTTGAGCTGTCCGGGATAGCACTCTACCTTCGGCAAGTCGCCGTAGTCTTTAATTACCTCAATTCCGGGTATTAACCCGTTTGGCTTCAAGCGGCTTTGCAAAATCAGCAGCGTGCTGTCAATCCCTTCGTGAATGTCTACCGGCTTCATATCGGCTTCGTCGTGTCGCGCGAAGTTCCGCAGAGACAGGACAATTTTGCGGATGCGTTCGGCTCCCATCTCTATTGAAGACAGAATTTTCAGCAAATCAGGGACTATGAAATCAACATCGATTTCTTCCCTTTTGCGGATAATTTCGTCGCAAGGCTCGGGGTAATGCTTTTGATACAAGTTCAGCAAATCCACCACATCTTTCACGTACTCCTTACAATAAGTCAAGTTGCCGTAAATAAAATTAACCGGATTGTTAATTTCGTGGGCGACGCCGGCGACCATTTGACCGAGAGAGGACATTTTTTCGTTTTGGATGAGCTGAGCTTCTTTCTGCTGCAAACACTGCAAAGTTTCCGTTAGTTGGCGGGCTTGAGTTTGAGCGGCTAAGGCTGCCGCCCGGGTTTGGGCGTAAAGTTCGGCTTGGTCGATCGCGATCGCCAGTTGATCCACCACCGCTTGTAGCAATTCCACTTCGCTCGTCGCCCAGGAACGGCGGCTGCTGTAATGGTTGCAAACTACAGCACCCATTTGACCCGAGCGAGTCTTGAGCGGCAGCAGCAGGTTAGAAACAATCCCGAGACTGGTCAAAAAAGCTCGCGTGGTCGGTTCTATGCAGACTGCTGTTGCCGCGTCGCCGATCCGGAGCGTTTGGCGGTTACTAATTTTCTCGGCCAGCAGCGTTACTTGTTTGATCGGGTATTCTGTGAGCCGCTCTTTCAGTTCGGGATTTGCCGCCTCGTGGGTGATCGCAAAGCTTGGCTGCCCGTGCCGCGAGACCGAGTACCACAAAAAGTAGCACTGGTCAACCTGCAACAAGCTGCGAATTTCATTGACAGCCGTATCTAAAATTTTGTCGAGGTCGAGGGAATTCCGCATCTGGCTGGCGATGCCCAACAGCAGCCCTTCCCGGCGGCTCAACAATTCTTCTCGGGCCGCGTGGCGATCGATCGCCACGGCGATGGCGTTAGCCATGCAGCCGAGAACTTCTAGCGCTCCCTCGCTTGCCAAAGACCTAGTACACAGAGCCATCACTCCCACCAGCCGCTCCTCCACAATCAGCGGATAGGCAATGGCGCACAGAGACGGGTTCGACATGAGGCACACAGGAGCCGTTTGGAGTTTTCCCGGTTCTGGCCGCACCCAATATTCTATTTCCCGTTCCCACTCTTGGCTGCTGAATCCTGAATTTGCCTGCAATTCTAACCGCTCTGTCTGCGGGTTGAACGTCCAGATCGTCGCCCCTGTGGCGTCGAGGTAATCTACCAGAGCCTCGGTGCAGCGGTTGAGGATGGCCGATATTTTCCCGCCTTGTCCGAGGGCTGCACCGATTTTAGCTTGCAGGGATCCCAAGCGCGTCAGCTCTTGTAGCGACGCTGCCGTTAGTTGGTGCTCGGAGGTGTCCCGGGAGCCGGCAACGATTTCTCGGATTGGTTTGGTATCGCGAGCCTGCCGGATGCCCCCTGAATTTTCCCACAAATATTGAGATTTGCCGGTTTCCCCGAGCGTCGGGAGCTTTTTTCTTCGGTATATTCTCGTGCCGCTCTGTGGCGTCTGTTCGGAACACAAGCTCGATCGGTTCGAGCCACGAACTAACTCTGAGATTTGCTCGCTGTCGGAGGTGATATCTTCTACCTCTGGCAACTGTTTTTGGGCTTTGACTAATTGCCACCGCAGCTCCACCAAACTCGCAACTTGCCGAGCCAAACCTTCAAGAGCTTCTATCGTTTCTTTTGTCAAATCTCTGGGCACGGAGTCCATTAGGGATAGCACTCCCAGCATCTGCCCGCCTGAGGTGACGACTGGAATTCCGGCGTAAAATTTCACGAAGGGGTAGGAAACAGTCAGCGGATGCTCGGCAAATCCCACGTCTGTGGAAGCGTCTCGGACAATGGCGGCGGGCCGTTCCTTGAAGGAATTTGCAGGGAGTTCGATCGCAGATTCGGGAGCAACTGGCGGTTTTTGCAGGGGAGTTGCCCGGTCAAATTCCGAGTTTGAGTTTGAGCCAACGGCGAACTCTTCGGGAGTTTGGTCGAGGGCGCGAGCGCAAAAATTCAGGTAACGATGGGCCAAAGTTTGATCCATACCTAACTGCGACTTCAACCAGTGGCGGTTACCGTCAATCAAGCTCAAGAAAGCAATAGGAGTTCGGCCGATCAGAGCTGCCAAGCCGACCAAATTGTCTAAGCAAACCTCTGGAGCAGAGCCGAGAAGCTGATATAAGTCTATATTATGGAGCTTGAACACTTTTTTACCAAGATACAAGGGTGATTTCATCATCTGTAACTGCCCGTTTAGTGGCTGGCAACAGCCCTTCTCAATACTTTCGAGAAAAGCCAGCTATGAATTTTGTGTCTTGAGGCCCACATCGCAAGTTCCGCGCAGGCGGATTGCGCCGAACTCAGACTAACCTCTTGACTGACAGGGAAACTTTTGAGTTATGGGAGTTAGATCACCCTGATCTAAGACTGTATAAATTCTACTTCTAGTTGACTATGCTTTTGAATACCTCCGGCTCTCTAAATCTAGGAGCCTCTGTTGGGAGGAAGCACCATTCCCAAATATATGGCGATTGCTTACCTGGAATTTTTTAATCAGTTTAATTTTATTTTAACAGACTTGTCTAATCATGGGTAGCTGGCTTGCTGGTAGATTTAAATCATGGGTTTGTGTCACAATACCAGTGTCCTTTACCGAATCTGTGCCGCAGCCTGCGGTTCAACTACTGTTAAGAGATTAACTACAAAACATTGCCCAAATGTTAAACTTTGTAACAATAGTTGATCGAACTCGACCGTCTAGGGTTCCTGGGCCCGGAGACAGATTTGGCAACTGTTGTAATCGCCGATCGACCCCTCTGGCAATCACTTTTTTCGAGCTTGAGGTAAAAAAACAGGGGTAAAATTTCTACTAACGCTCCCAGGGGGTTGGCAATTATTGCACAGGGGCAACTCTCAAAAAATGACGGCGGGAATTATGTTTTGTATTTTCTAGAACTATAAATAAACAGGGAGAAGAATATGTCTGCAAGTAGCAGTCAAGTACCAACTATTTTGGCAGTAGATGATAGCGTCGTGATGCAAGGACTTGTCAAACAGGCCTTAAGCAAAGAGTTTCGAGTTCTCGTGACCGACAATGCAGTGGATGCTTTGTCAACGATTTATCACGAACAAATTTCGGTTTTGTTGCTCGATGTTTCGATGCCTGGTATTGACGGATTGGAACTCTGTCGCACGGTGCGCAGCTTGCCTCAGTTTCAAAACTTGCCGATCATAATGCTGACAGCGCGAGATGGAGCCTTTGATAAGGTACAGGGGCGTTTGGCGGGAGCAACGGAGTATTTAACTAAGCCGTTTGATGCTGATAAGTTGCGCGAGGTAATTGGTAAGTTTATCAAAATCAAATAATCGGACTTAGAAAAAAAGTTCGGTTTTGAGTAATTAATGAACTAAAAAGTTTATCTCGCCCGCCGGGAACCCCGACTTCATTAACAAGTCGGGGGACTGGGTATTCTGCACTATTTGCGGGGTAAGTCCTAAATTTTTAATTTGGCCAGGAGTAGGGGAGCGATCGCACTGACGGGTAGAACATATTCGGCCGCACCCAGGGCGATCGCTTCTTTGGGCATTCCGAAAACAACGCAAGTAGCTTGGTCTTGCGCTATTGTCAACCCCCCGACTTGGGCGATGGCCAACATTCCGTCAGCACCGTCTCGGCCCATTCCTGTTAGTAAAACTCCCGCCGCCGTCCGACCGTAAAATTTAGCAACTGACTTAAATGTTACCGTTATTGAGGGGCAGTGTCCCGTGAATTTATCAGCTTGAGAATAAATAAATCGCCCTTGAGAATCCAATTCTAAATGACGTTTTTCTGGGGGTAAATAAACAATACCAGCTTGCGGCAATTCCCCCAAACCAGCTATTTTTACCTGCAGTTTAGATTCACAAGCCAACCACTTAACCAATCCCTGCAAAAATCCTTCGCTGATGTGCTGGACGCAAATTACAGGCACTGGGAAATTAGCCGGAAGCTTAGAAATAATCGCGTACAGTGCTTGAGGCCCCCCTGTAGAAGCCCCTATTGCCAATACTTTAATAGTTGGAGATTTAACATTTTCGTTAGAAAATTTGTAATTAGGCAGTGGTTCTTGGTTGATTTTTATAACAGTGTTATTATCTTCTGTTTGCACCATTTTTTGACGGCGTGTAAATACTTTCACTCCTGAAAGTATTTTAATTTTAGCTATTAATTGATTTGCCAGGCGATCGTAATCTGATACCAACCCGCCAATCGGTTTCGGAAAAACATCCAATGCACCAGCCTTTAACAGTTGAAATACCTTCTGAGTATCCTCCACTTGCACTGAAGCACTAATTACTAAAATTGGTAGCGGAAATTTCTTCATTACTTCTTGCGTGAATTCTAACCCGTTCATTGGTGCCATGTTCAAATCCGTACAGATTACTTCTGGGTGAAGTTTCGGGATTAATTCTAGTGCTTCTAATCCGTTGCCAGCGGTTCCTACCACTTGGATTTCTGGCGACGACTCAAAAATTCGTTTGAGGATGAGCGTAACTACTGGAGAATCTTCAACTAACAATAGTTTAATAGGCGATAACATCAGTTTGTGGGGAAATTGGGAATAGGAAATTGGGAATGGGAAATTGGGCATCGAGGCACTGGAAATTTTGCACTGGACACGCTTGCCTTGGGCCTTGCTAATTGGTAGTAAATAAGAAATCGCTAATAACTAATGACTAATGACTAATGACTAAACTAACCTTTTTAGTGTCTCTACCAGCACATCTTGATTGAAAGTACCTTTAGGAATATAAGCATTTGCCCCGGCATCAGCTCCTCTTTTTTTATCTTCATCCGACGCCAAAGATGTCACTAAAATTATTGGCAAATCACTGTATTCTTTTTGCTGCCGAATCTTAACAGTCAGCGCCAAACCATCCAAATTTGGCATTTGTACGTCAGAAATCACTGCATCAAAATCGCGAGTTTTCAATTTATGGAAAGCATCCAATCCGTCTACCGCTGTCACAACTTCGTAACCCGCACCTTCCAGGATGCGCTTTTCTTGAGTGCGGGTGGCGATCGAGTCTTCTGCTAAAAGTATAACTTGTTTTCTGCTGACCGTCTCCATGGGCGATCGCCCACCAGAAACCCCACCCGAGGAAACTTGCTGGCGTACAGATTTTATCAAATCGTGGGGATTGAGTACCATACAAACTTCCCCCGTCCCGAGAATCGTGGCACCTGAAACATTTCGCACCCGTTTCAGCAATTGACTTTGAGGTTTAATCACCACATCCTGTGCCTCCATCAAAGCATCTACAAATAATCCCACTCTTTCATCCCCGACTTTCAGAACAATACAAGACATTTTCCGAGAATTTGGATTCAGGGATTCTCCCTCCATCTTCCTGTTGAGCTCTCTCCCACTTTCCTGCCTCCATTCCCGATTTTTCGGCAGCCATTGTTTCTTATTTAATTCTAGTACATCTGCCAAGTAAGCAACTGATAGTGGCTGACCATCGGCAAGTATAGTTGCCTTACATTCCACAGTAAAAATATCAGAAACAGCAACCTGTTTTGCAGTGTCAACAAACTCAACTGGTAGCGCGTAAGTAAGACTTTCTACAGCTACAATTAATACATTTGCAGTAGCTATAGACGTGCTGAGTAGCAGTCGCAAACTGCATCCTTTGCCTGAGACAGATTCAACTTGAATGCTGCCTTTTAGTGCTTCAACATTAGTCCGAACTACATCTAAACCCACTCCCCGACCAGAGACTTCAGTAACAAATGTTCTGGTGGAAAAACCAGGAGAAAAAATCAGCGATTGAATTTGGCTTTCTGTCATGGTAGCGAGTGCTTCCTGCGTGCAAATTTTGCGCTTGACAGCACTTTGTTTAATGCGATCGAGATTCAGCCCCTGGCCATCATCAGCAACTTCAATGACAATATTGCTAGCAGTATGGTAGCCTTTAATCCGGAGAGTAGCGACGGGAGATTTGCCGAGCTTTTCGCGTTCAACGGCAGTTTCGATGCCGTGGTCGATCGCATTCCGAATCATGTGCATTAAAGGGTCTTTCATTTCTTCTAAAATGCGTTTATCAACTCGGATTTCCCCACCTTCTATGACTAATTCAACTTCTTTTTTTTCCCGCTTCGCCAAGTCTCTAACTGCTCTGGGAAATAGATTAAAAATAGTAGACAAAGGTAGCAGTCTGAGAGTGCGAATTCCTGAGCCTAATTCCTCTGCAATTAATTCGAGTCTGGCAGTATCTTCATCAACTCGATTGTTCAAGCGATTTACTAGAGTTCCCAAACTTTTTAAATGTTCTTCAGTCCGCTGGTAATAATTCTGTAACTGCATGACTATCGCGTTTCGTTGAGACCCGGTTTTCTCATTTTCTATCTGATGAAGAGCCAACCGATTTATCAAAGCTTCTCTGCTCCAATCTTCCCACAAAGTTGTGAGTTTTTCGAGAGCTGCAAGTCGGTGTACTACCCGAGTTTTGGTAACAGTAAGTTCCCCTGCTTGAGTCATTAAATCGTCTAAATTTTGGGTAGCAACGCGAATTGTTTCGATTCGGTAAGACGAACTCAAAGAACCGTTAACAGTGGGTTGAGTAGCAGATACAGCAGCGGAGCCAGACGCGGCTGGCAATTTTTGAGATTCCCGCAGCAATTCTTGCTCGGATGGTAGCGTCAACAAAGAGGAATTATTATATAAATCGGTCACCAAAGAAGTTTCACTGTTTGTTTCAGGTAGCGGCGTTTCCGAATCAGTAAATTGCGTTTTTACTAATTCTTCTTCTGGTACTTGTGCAGATTCTGGCTCTGCCGTCGGGGCGACTGGCTGGGGCTCGTTAGAAGCACCCATCATGGTAGCGAGCACGTAAAATGTATTGACGCCGGAATCTTGGCCGGTGACGGCTTCGTCAACGAGTTTGCGGAGGGCGTCTAAACCTTGCGAAAGTCGATCCCTAATATCTGTATCTAGTTGAGTTTCTCCCCGCTTGACACCTCCCAAAATATGCTCTATTTGATGAGCTAAAGATGCTACATTTTTTACTTCCAGCATCCCAGCATCGCCTTTAAGAGAATGGGTTTCCCGCAGCAATTCTTCTAACTTAGCTAAGTCGCTCGGGTGTTGTTCCAAGTACAGCAATCCATCGTCTAGTTTCTGCAAGTGCTCTTGACTAGCGATTTTAAATACATTTCGGAGTTCTTCATCTTCAATCATATATATCTTTCGGTAAGGGGTCATCGGTAACTGGTCATCGGTAACTGGTCATCGGTAACTGGTCAGCGGTAATTGGTAATCGCTAATTCTTCCTTCTATCGATTAAATCCGTTACATCCATTAAATCCCATACACCCCTAGTTGCGGAACTTTCCTCTTCCCTCAACATCCATCCATTAAATCTATTAAGTTCGTTAAATCCCCTACACTCCTCGTTGCCGAACTTGCTTATTACAATACAGACGTGAGATTTAATGCAGCTTCGTTAAGTTTTTGAGTGCCGATTTTGACTTGAGTAATGCCCCTGACTGTTTGAAATGCGGCTTGGTTGAGAGAATTCATGGCATCACCTACTTGCTGAATAGCGATCGCCTGCTGTTGAATATTAAAATAAATTTGTTGGTTGCTAGCAAGCACCCGATTGCAAGCTTCCCTAACACCCGTAAAAGCTGCTGCCGTCTCTCGTGCTGTTTTCACCCCTGCTGCTATTTTGTGTACCTCTTCTGTTGCTTTCACACTCGAGTCGATCGCACGTTTAATCTCTGGAATAATACCATTAATCTTTTGCGCCGCTTCTTGGCTTTCATCGGGTAAGAAAGCGAATTTCGCTTGCTACCACCGCCAAATTTTTGCCGTACTCACCAGCTCTGACTGCTTCGACGGCGGTGTTGACAGCCTGGATATTCGTCTGGCTGGCTAAACCGCTAACCAAACTTGCTAAAGTCGAGATATTGTCAATCTGACTTGTACTGTCATAAAGTTGCTGATTTGGCTGAGAAATTGCCACCACAGCTTCTCTCAAACCCAGCATTTGATTGAGAGTTTGCTCAACCATTTGAGTGCCTTCTGCCGCGAGATTTAAAGCTAGGCGAGCTGCGGCGGCAACAGCCTCAGGTTGCTCGGCTGCTTGCTCAGAAAATATGCCCAAAGTGTCTAAGAGGCTGTATCCAAAGTGGCAAAGGAAACCACTTTAGGCTAATCGCTTGACCATAGGCCGAATCATAGAGCCGATCGTACTAGCTCAACCGTCGATATTAATTGAGCCAACTAAAACTTTGTTCAACCACCGATCTTTTTTTCCGTAAAACCAAGCCTTGGATTTGTTGCGGTGGTAAAACCACCTGAATAATCGATCCCAAGCTATCCATCATCGATTTGAGAAACCGTGAGCGGCCCTCACTTCGATTGACAAGCGATCGAATACAGCCGCGGAACCCTTTGTCCCATCGGGTAGACGCAAAGAGACAACCTGTTTGCTCGCTAGACATTCAGGAACACTTGCTGCTGTGACCACCACAGCACGCTTGCCGAAGCTATCAACTGCAGTGTGGCGTTTTGGGCCTGCAGGTGCCTGTTGCTTTGTCAAACCCGAGCCTCTGATGAACCCTGTTGCTCGGACAACTATGACTTTTGCACCCGGATACAATGGTTTTAAATCCGAGACTATACTACCATATTTTGAACCTGCATGGGTTCGTGTTAACCCAACAAAATGCCCATTTCATCCAAAAATATGAGATTGTTCTGGTCGATGTTTTTCACCTAATCCCAATCAGGAGCACCTCACAATTTGCAATCGTTCCCTCGCCAGACTGACTACTGCGTATTGTTTTTTTTTCTGGTCAAATTTTGTTTTTTGAGTTCGCGACACATCATACTAGGGCTGACAGACTGGTTGTGCGTCGATAGCCAATATTCACAATATTCTGACAATGTGCTATCAGGATATTTTTCCACCATCTCGGTCAATTGAGTTGTGTGCGAGTGTAACACACTTTTAAGGCTTCCACCTTGTTTTTTGGGTTGAACATGACCAGTAAATTGTTTTTGTTTCAATAGTTTCTGGACAAAGCCTTTACTCACATCAAATTGGGCAGCTATTTTCCGAATCGATGTATCACCTTGTTCATAAGCTTTAACTATTTTTTCACGAAACTCGATCGAATAAGCTTTCATTTTTTGGCGCTGAGCTACTTAGTTTAGTGTACCACATTTACATGGGATATGCTGTAGATTTATCCAGGTTTGAGCTTTATAGTTAATTAAAACTAACCCCTACGAGCTTGGTTTTGCAGTTGGCAATCAGGAATATTTTTTATATTTGTCCGGCCATAATCTAAGCGCATTCGCTCGTTACCTTTCTCCTTTATGTAACGCCCCTGCATATAATATGGCTTGACTCCTATCATTGATGAAAATATGGTTTGCATTCGCTCAACCCCTATTTTATAAGTTGAATTAGTTTCTGGGTTTACTTTATTTCTCTCTCTACATCTAATCATTTCATGAAAAGGGGGATATTTGCGGAGGCACAAAATATGGTCACTGATATTTTTCAAACTGTTACGGCTGGAGGCGACACTTTCACCAAGGTGACTCAATGCTAAGGTTTGCAGTGCTGCTGCAGAAGAAAAAATTCCCTACCAGCCTACAAGAGATACTGGAATCAAGGTACTTAAAATTATGAGCAGCAGTAGTCGGTGTTTAATTTTTTTGAAAAATATATCCGTCATTAAAAATTGATAATGAATAATGGATGATTGGGAATTAGTAATTAATCTTGCTTATTCCTACACTGCTGATTTGAGATTTTGGGCTGCTTGATTTAGGTATTCGGTGCCGACTTTTACTTGAGAAATGTCGATGGCAGTTTCCTGACTTACTAGGTTGAGATAGTTGACGGCTTCAACTACATCCTGAATCGCGATCGCCAAAACAATCGCTTTAATTTTCCACTACTAATTAAAATTCTAACTGAGCGCTCATACCATTTGAGATTTGAGATTTGAGATTAAAGAGTTGAATCATGGGGAATGAGTAATGAGTATTGGGGTTTGGATCGCGGGCTTACAGTTGCATTCTTTTTTGAAACTATCAGATCTGCTCGCTCTTCTAAATAATTGCTTTTAAATCTAAAGCAGCTTCATTCAATTTTTGAGTGCCGACTTTAGTTTGAGTGATACCGGAAGCTGTTTGTGCCGCTGCTTGGTTGAGAGAGTTCATAGCATCCACCACTTGTTCGATCGCAACCGCTTGCTGTTTGGCATTCAGCGAAACTTGCTGAGAGCTCAAAACCACGTTGTTAATTGCATTAGCCACTCCGGCAAATGCCGCAGCGGTTTCTGATGCAATATTCACCCCAGATTCCACAGTTTTAGTTCCTTCGTCTGTCACCATTACCGTTGAATTAATCGCTTTCTGAATATCAGCAACTAACTGATTAATTTGGGTAGCAGATTTTTTACTGCGATCGGAAAGTTTGCGAATTTCTGATGCCACAACGCCGAACCCCTTGCCGTGTTCGCCCGCCCGTACTGCTTCCACCGCAGCATTTAGCGCTAACATATTAGTTTGATTTGCCAAATCGCTAACTAGAGATGAGATATTGCCAATGCGATCGGTTTGCTCGCTCAACTGCATAATTTGCCCTTGCATATCTTCCACTTTAGTTTTCAGCGTTGCCATTGCTTTTAAAGTTTCTTCGACAGCTTTTGTACCTACGCCAGCTAAATTTAAAGCTTGCATTGCTTGAGATGCGGCAGTTTCTATCTGCTCGGAAGTCGCCCTAGAAGATGCGCCCAATTCGTCCATCGTCGTAGTAGTTTGATTAACTGAAGCTGCTTGCTGGCTTGCCATGCGTTCCTGTTCTTCAACTGTTGCTGCAATCTCAGTGGAAGAACTGGCGATCGAACTAATTGCGCGATCGATAGTTGCAACAATTCCTGACGAGATCAGCCAAGCCATACCCGCACCAAACAGCACTAACAGCACCGAACCAACCAGCAGGGTCGATACCAAAAAGGTTAAAGCTTCCTTCGTCATTTTCGTTTTTTGGTTAACCAGACTTAATTCTCTTTCCCGAAATTCCTGGTTCACTTTTAAAAAGTCATTTACTACATTTTTGTACTTGTTTGTATTAAATACAGCGATGGCTGTCGCTGTCTGATTTTGCAGCACTAAGCGAACAATGTCTTCGTTAGAACCATCATAATATTGCTTGACTAGCTCTCGCATCCTCTGCAAACGAATTCTCTGTTCGGGATCTTTAACGTTCGGCGCTACATTATCCGCCGACTGCAGAGCCAACTCTGCACCTGTGTTAAAATCCGTTAAAAAGTCCTGATTTTTATTAATTAAATACCCACGTAGCCCCCGTATCATTTGCTCGGCACCTAGGGATATATTAGTTGTTTCTCCGAGTACGTGCTGTACCCTTTCCGTTTCTTGGAAAGTTTTCAACACCTCATGTGTAGTAGCACTAACTACTACGGGAAACCCTAAGTATATAGCTGCTGGCGCTAGATATCCGAGCAGCATTTTGTTTCTAATGTTTAAATTTTTGAGTTTAGCAAACATCTTTTTTTCCTGAATTTAAGATAGCATTTCCTTTATTAATGTTTTGACCCTGCGATAGTGGTTGGGAGTCCCGCGTTGGCAACTCAAATGAACCGGCGACTTTTGCGATCGATGCCCTGCAGTAACAATAGAAAATAGTATCATAGCAAATTCTGTTCTATTACCCTCTTTTCTTTAGCTTCGGGCGGCGCGGACATCGTTTGTGCAGGTGCGACCCCGATTCGGCGCTAAAATCATGTCCGTCTAAATACTTCTCTGCAGCGCCGCGGTTGCAACAGGACAGAAAAGCCGTCTCAGACAAAAATGATTGCTTGACTTCACTGCGTTGCGTTTGACTGCGCGACATGAAACGCCATGACAAATTATAAGTAATTTGCCGGATCGGAGCTAAAAAAATCTCGTTTTAAACTGATATTTTGCACCATTTTGAGCAAGGTCTAAAATGGTATAACATTGGTGATATGGGCGTAAGTTTAAAAGCTGATTTAGTATAACATCTTTTTTCAAACCTCCTCATCAACAACAACTCCCCCTTTTGTCAGGATTTTCTGCAAGTTGAGAACAGCGATAATTTTTTCTTCGTAAAAAGCGGTAGCCTGCAGATATTCGCGGTTTGCAGAATTTAGTGCAGCAGGAATAGCCGCAAGCTCTGCCACATTTAAATATATAATATTTAAGATTTCCTCAACAACTATACCAACGACCAAATCTTCAATTTCAACAACGATCGCTTGAGAGAGAGATTTTGTATCCGCCGACATATTTAAAACATTCCGAATATCCACTAGCGTCAGAATCTCGCCGCGCAAATTCATATTTCCAATAATGCGATCGGGAGTGCAAGGAACGGGAGTTACTTGGCGAATGTGAGTAAATTCGCGCACTACGTCTAGATTGATGCCAAAGTATTCGCCGTTCAAAACAACCACCGCCAGCGACATATTAGCTGCAGAATTTTCGCGCTCGCCCACTAGCCTCAAATTCTCAGCTCGCTCTCGAAAAATTGCCTTTTGTTCCGGCGTAGCATTCGGACAAAAAACGTGAGGCTGGCTCAAATTTTTAGCATCTTCCGCTAACAATTTTGGCTCTCTCTCTAACTGCAAATTTTTGCCATCTACCTGACCGGCTGACGCCCAAGAGCCTGCACCGCTTGCAGAAACTAGCATTTCTGCCTCTGTTTTGTCGGGAGAATATCGAATTAAACGATCGAGATTGAGCAGCATGATAATATCGGCTTCACAGCGGGCAAATCCCGCTAAAAATTGATGCGACGCCTCTGGCTTGTCTCGCCCGTAAGATAGCTGCGGAGTTATCGCGTCTGCGGGGATATGCTTAACTTCGCTAACTTCATTGACAATGATGGCAACTCGAATTTCTTGCCATTCTATGACGATCGTACTATCTGTGACAGCATACTCGTGCCAAACGTATCCAAAACGGAGATTCAGATCCATCACGGGCAGAACTTCGCCCCGAAGGTCGATCGCCCCAACAATATCTTGAGGTGCTTCTGCAATTGCTGTCAACTCCGGCAGAAAGAAAATTTCCCTAACGTAGCAGGCTTCTACACCCCAGAGAAAACCGTTCTGTTTAAATATAAGATACGGCTTAGTTTCCATATTTACCCTAACACTTTATTTACTAGGAGTTGCGAAAAAAAATCCGGTTTCTACGATCGTATTGGGCGGCGAGGCATCTACAAAGAAACCGGGCTTTTAGCTTCTGGGCGTCACTTTTGTTAGCTAGATAATTTTACCAATTTGTTTTTCACATCCATCAATACTTCACTCGCTGTCATTTTTCCCTCCTGCCCGATCGGACTATTTGGCGGTAGTTTTTTGAGAATATCGCAAGATGAGTTGTACATTTTTATAGCTATATTTAGCTTACCTTCTTTATGGTATATATTCGCGAGTTCTAGATAAGCTGAAACAAAATACGGATCGACATAAATAGCTTTTCTCAAGAAAAATTTAGCTCTTTCCAAGTCACCCTGTTCTTCGGCTATCTGAGCTTTCAAATAATAAGGAAATACTGACATAGCATCTGCTTTGCTAGCTCGCTTGCAGTGTTCGATCGCCTGAGAATACTTACCTAAATTTGCATAAATTTGCGCCAACAAATAATTAGCTTCAAAAGTCTGACTTTCGAGGGATAGCGCCTGTTGTGCCTTGTCAATCGCCTCAATATAGTCTTTATTCTTCAAGCATTTTTTTGCTTCTAAAATTAGCATTAAATAAGTTGTTGGCTCTTTTTTTTCTTCGGGTATGGAATTTGAAAATGAGCCATCTTTACCCGTCCAATCTCCCTCCACATAGCGAGTTCCCACCATCTTGACCAACCCAGTATCTGGTGTTAACCGCGACCCCCTATCCGCCAAATTGCTCTTAGCAAAACTAGCTAGCACGGTTCGCCTCGGTAGCAACTGACGGCTGTCGCAGTCAACGGACCCTCCCTTTCCTGATTCCCGAAACGTCCCGGAGGGCTTGGATGCTGATGCAATCAAAGACTCTCTTTTAACTGGTTCCTCGCCTGAGACATTCTTGGCTTGATAAACAACTGACTCCGGGAAAACCCTTGCTTGAAAATCTTGCATCACGTGATTGTGAACTTCAGCGTGACCAGTCATTAAATATCCTCCAGGTCTCAGGGTCTTGGCAAACTTTTTCAATACCTGTGAAATGTATTGATGTTCAAAATAAACAAAAACATTTCTGCACACTATCAAATCCATGTTATTAATATCTGTGGAATCATTCGGGTAATTATCTGTCACTAAATTTACACAGCTAAAGGTGACTAATTTGCGCAAATTTCTGTCGATCTTCCACTCTATTTTACCCTTTTCAAAATACCGCCTTTGCAGTTCCGGGTCAACCAAGCGAAACGACCACATGCTGTAAATTCCTCGCTGCGCTTTTTCTATTACTTCTTGATTGATATCAGTACCTAAAACTAAAATTTGCCAGTTTTCCCAATCAGGAATTAGCTGTTTTAAAATAATAGCTAAAGAATAAGGTTCTTCACCCGTCGAGCAGCCGGCACTCCAGATTCGCAGTGTTGGCTTTATTCCGGATGTCTCGTGCAATTTTCTTTTGTGAGCGATCAATTCAGGGAAAATAACTTTTTCCAGGAGCGAAAACTGTCCTTTGTCCCGCATGAAATAACTTTCGTTGGTTGTCAGCAGCAACGCAAGTTCGCGCCATTCGGTTTGACTCTCCCGACCGGGAGCGGCTAACATTTGATAATACTTCTCGGGCAAGGCTATTTTTACAGCTTTCATCCGAGTCAAAAGTTTTTGAGATAAAGCCGAGCGATCTTGCGGGCGAATTTGTAAACCCATGTGAGTCGCAATTAATTGAATAAATTGCTGAATTTGTGCATCATTCATATTAACTTTCGTCAATGTATTTAGGTATAATCTGCTGTTATCTGGAATTGGTAATAGGGGATTGGCTAAACCTGGGAGTAGATCGCACTCATAAAAAATATACTAACGCAAATAATCTCATGTCCGCTCGATCGACGCCAAAATTCATGCCGGGGGGGGTTGACGCTTAGCTGCTGCCCTTGTTAATAGATCGGGCGTCAACCCCCCGACAAAAATTATCGTGAATTTAGCCGACACGATCTCAAAGGCCAAAGGTAGAAAACAGAAGCCAGGAAAAAATTCTGCCGTTTGCTTTCTACCTTCTGCCTTCAAAGAGACAAATCTGCAACTTTAAGCTGGATAAATGCGCAGGCGGCGATTTGGTTCTTCCCCAAAACTGTGGGATTTCAGGTGATAGTGTTCCACAAGTTCGTGCTGCATTTTGCGGACGTTAGGAGAACGGGGCAGGAGTTCCACCGGCTGTCCCTTGGGAATGACAATTTGCTCTACTGCCAAGCGGGTTTCTTCGAGAGCTTCGAGCTCGTCAGAAGAACCGCTGCGGGCGAATAAGGCGAGGTCTGCCACTTCCGGGGTGCCCGGGTCATCCATGTCCAACAGGCGCCGCAAAGCTCTCGCTACGTGGGGAATAGTGCCGGCCTTAATTGTGTGCAGGGGAACTTGGCGAGTTTTGGCCAAGTGCCTCAATTTCGACTGGTTCCGAACGTTCGATCGCAAAGCCAAAACCACGTCAGCACTCTCAATATCCTTCGTCAGCAGCACCGGCAGGTTCAGGGTAGAAATCACCTGTTCGAGCTGGTGGCGAGCTATGCCGTAAGGATAAACGTGGAGGGGCAAATCTTCGCCGTTAGGGCCGACATTCTGGGAAAAACGTCCGGCCTGGGCTACGGGTTCGATGGCCAGGGATTCTTCGAGCAGTTGCTCGAAATACCGAGTCTCAGAAACCGGCGCGCTCTTGGCAGGGAAGTTCTCGCCTGGAGCGGGCATCGGCACCATTTTGCCAGCACTGCGCCACCCTGAGATCGGTGTGACGGGCCGGATTGGCGATACAGCAGCCTGGCCGCTGGAAGCTGCCATCCCCGGAAACCGGGCGGGGGGAGCGGGCGACTCGCGCTCGATGATTACTTCTCCAGTCTCGCTGACACTTCTGATTTGCTGGTGCGGTTCGCGTCCCCGCAGCAGAGTGTCGATCGAATCTGCCACTCGCTCGTGTATTACCCAGCGCTGGCGTTCCAGCATTTCGACGGCAATTTCAAAAGTTGGCGGTGCTTTGCGCTCCAAAACCGTCTTTTGAGAACCGCGGCGCCTTGCTTCGTCATCTCCCAGCGTCACCGCTTGGATGCCCCCAATTAAATCTGCCAGAGTCGGGTTTTTCATCAAGTTTTCGAGCCGGTTCCCGTGGGCGGTACCGACCAACTGCACGCCCCTTTCGGCGATCGTCCGAGCCGCCAAAGCTTCGAGTTCCGTGCCGATTTCGTCAATCACGATCACTTGAGGCATATGGTTTTCCACTGCTTCGATCATGACTTGGTGCTGGAGTTCGGGACGGGAAACTTGCATTCTGCGTGCTCTGCCGATGGCTGGGTGGGGAATATCTCCATCTCCAGCAATTTCGTTGGAGGTGTCGATGATTACCACCCGTTTTTCTAAGTCATCGGCGAGTACCCGGGCGATTTCGCGCAGGGCCGTGGTTTTTCCGACTCCGGGGCGGCCGAGCATCAAAATTGACTGACCGGTTTCCACCAAATCGCGGATAATGCCGATCGTCCCGAACACAGCGCGGCCTACCCTCAAAGTCAAGCCGATTATCTCGCCGCTGCGGTTGCGTAGGGCGCTAATTCGGTGCAGGGTTTGCTCGATACCGGCTCGGTTGTCGCCGCCGAAGTGGCCGACTCGCTCGATGCAATAGTTGAGGTGTGCCTTGGAAATCGGCGTTTGGGAAAGAGGTTCGGCCAAGGATGGAAAACGAGCTTCAGGTTGACGGCCCAAATCCATGACAATCTCAATGAGATTGTTGCGCTGCGGGTGCTGCTCTAAGGGCTGCCGGATCTCATCTGGCACGATGTCTAATAATCTGTTGAGGTCGTCTGTAATCTGCATTCGCCTCGATGTGTTCGGTGACTTTTTCAACTTTTTAGTCATTAGTCATTAGTCATTAGTCATTAGTCATTAGTCATTAGTACCCATGCCCAATGCCCTGCGCGGGCCTGTTTGGCCAATGCCCAATTCCGAATTCCCAATGACTAAAATTCTTTGAGCTGGGAAACTAAAGAACAAGCTAAACTCACGGCCTCCGAGAGAAGTTCTGGGACGGCTTCGAGCTGAGGTAGCCGAGATGTTTGAACTCCGGCTTTTGACCGCGCGGCTGCCACCGGAACGGCATAGGCTCGATCGGTCTGCATTGTTTCTAATTGTTCTAAAATTGGCGATAGCAATACCCTGGCATAGCTGCCGTAAGCTACACCTGCAATGTATGGAACAGGGGGAACTGACAAATTTTTCCCGCCATCCTTCATCAGTCCCTCGGCTCTGAGCTTGCTGACAGTGTGAGCATTAGTGCCGCCTGCAAGTTGCACGTATCCCGGCAACTGGGCAGCCAAAACTTTTTGACCGAGTTTGACCGCGGCTCTAGTAGTTCCTGTTCCGATATCTCCGCTCATTGGCCTACCGTCGGTTTGCCAAATTAGGGGACAAGGAAGGGGGGAAATTATTTGATATAGTGTCCGCAAATAATCAATCAAACCGTCTCCATCGGGGCAACTAATTGCTATTACCTTGAGTTGACCGACCCAGGGAGCTATGCTCGACCAAAGTCGCCCAAAATCTGCCTCTCTGCCTACTTGCGTGTGGATTTCTAGGGCGTCGGCACCGGATTGCAAGATTAAAGGTGCGATCGCGGCGGGAGCAGACACGTAAGAACGAGTATAAATCAGTTGGCTCGGACAAATCGGCAGACAGCGACCGCAGCCATAGCACTGCTGGTCTATCACCCCGGAAAAACCACTGCCAGCCCTCTGAAAAACTATTGCTTCGGCTGGACATATTTTTTCGCACGGCCGCCAGCAGTCCGCCGGACAATCGGCTGGGTTGAATTCGGCTTTGCGAAAATGCGGGTCTTCCCCATCATTTAAACTCACCATCAGCAACGGCAACCCTTTGCCGCCAAACCTGCGGTTTTGAGTTCTTGCCTGTAATTCGCTGGCCACTTGTAGGGCTTCTTTCGCTGCTGCGACGGCGGCGGGATCTGCCGCGACATCGATACAGTCAGCGCCTGCTAAGGTGTAAGCCAAGGTGAGATTCCGTACAGCCGGTAGGTGCTGAAAGCTCGCCCCACAGATCAGCTTGAACCAATGGCCACCTTTTAATGAGTTTAGGGGATGATAATGTTCTGTCACCCTTATATGTTAATCCTTTCACCTAAAAATTACGAGGCAAAAATTTGTCCTGAGTTTTCCGACTCAGCCAGGTACCAGTATCAAAACGCTACCGATAGGAGTGGGACTTGGGGGGTCAGCCCTAGATGTGGAGTATCGAGCATGACTTTTTTGGCAATCTAATTTTTTTAAGAGTTTTTGTTACGAGTACGCTTTTTAATTTTTGGCTGAGGTTTTAATTGCAGGCAGACTTATAATAATATCATTTGTTAGGGGTGGGTGCAAGATAAAAGCCGACTATTATTGCAGGATTGAGAGTTTTGGACTCGGAAAACTCGATTCGGAGCCATCTAGCGCTAACCATTGCACCTGCGCGTATTGAGCGCACTCAAACCACGGCAGAATGAAAGTTAAATAGCCGATCGCCACTGCTGATAGGTCGGTATTTAGGGACACGATCGCACTGTGCAAGCAATATCCCCACAAAGCAAAAATTGCGATCGCACCCAGAATGCCTGTAGAAATAGCAGTATCTAAAATCCAATTGTGAGCTTTATAACTCGGTATTATTTCAGTGCTAACCTGTCCGTTTGGGGCAATACAATCATAAGAAAATTGACCTAAATTCACAATTTCAGGAACCTTATTGGGATTGGCGACGAAAGGATATGCGATGCCAAATCCGTTAAAACCCCAGCCAAAGAGAGGCCGTTTTTGAATCCCGCGCACAGCAATTTCCCACAAAGGCGATCGGCTCGACATTACTTGTGCAACAGATACCCGATTCCCCTCCAGAGGTCTCGTAAAAGTCATCGCACTAATTGCCACTAAGCCGAGCGCAAGAGCGGGAATTAATTGTTTGTAATATTGCCGTCCCAATAAGTAAGATAGTGATATAATTAAAGATAAAATTGCTGTGCAAGTGTTGGTAAATAGCAAAGCGTGGAGAAATCATATTTTAGTAATGGTTGCAATGCGATCGATGTTAGAACCCCGACTTCTTAGAGAAGTCGGGGTTCTGGGTGTTCTGTTTTTTTAGATTTGTCTGCTGATTACTTGCTCAGCCGCTTGTAAACCGTAGCCAAAGCATTGCTATCCCCCACATTTCCCGGAAACAAAACCACAGGTAAATTGGGAAACAGAGGATGGTCGGCTTCGGTTTTTACCACCGAACAACCTGCGATAATTTGACCGATTTGCCTGACACTTTTCAGCGACAAACCTGTACTCAAAACATCATTAGAAGTAATGCCGCCCTTGCTAATCAAAAACCCGATATCTGCAGGCAGTCCCCGCACGATATCCATCAATAAAGCAGAAACCGCTTCTCCAAATTTTAACCGGATTTCCGCATTGTCAAATTCGAGTTCTTTGCGGCTGGTATAAATTACAGGCGTTTTGCCATCGCTATGAGCAGTGCGGACTTTTTCGAGAATTTCATCGAGCATTTGGGTGCGATACTCTGGTGAATCTTCTAGCAAGTGAGATACATCTATTTCAATGCTAACTATATTGGGTTCTTTTAACAATTGTTCCAATTGTTCAGTAGTTTTCTTAACGTGGGAACCAACTATTACTGCACCGGGTTTGCCGTCCCTGACGTATTTGGCCATATTGTCGGCTGCGATTGGCTGGGGGCCGAGGTCAGCTAAGGATGTTAAAATACTTGCTGCACTGCGGAATAAAAACTTTTTGCCTTGACTGACTGCTTCGAGAATGAGTTTGGCAAATAGGTCTAAATCGCCTTGGCTTTGGCCGTCAACAACTGCACATTGGTTGTCTGTCATCTGCATGAATCGATCTATACTTCCGTAGCGGATGTCTGCGACTAAAATGCGCTCGACTTCCTCAGCTTTGATGCGACCTTTGGTTTTTTCTTCTACATAGTCTGGCAGGTAACTGTGACTGTAGCCGAAGACTGAATCTTTGGCAAATTCGGTTTCGTGTACTGGTGTCGGGACGCTGTTAACTATTAGGTAGTGCACGCTGTGGCGGGTAATTCTGCCTCCTTCAAAAAAGGCGGGAATTAGAAAATGGGCGTCGAAGGGGCCGAGTTCTTCGGCGATCGCGTCGGTTTCGATGGGATAGTGACCGCGCAGGGTAGAATCGGAACGGCTAACTATTATGAAGTCTGCGATTTTTTCGCTGGCGATCGCCTTTTTGAGATTTTGGCACACTTCCCGGGTGACACTGGCTGCTTTTTCCGGAGTTAGCGATCGAGTATTTGTCAGTATGAAGAAAATTGGGCACTTGTCCTGCAGCCCCAAACGCAGGGTGTCTTCGTCCCAACGTGTCAGCAGCAAGCAACTGTGCACGGTTTGAGAACCTGTCGGATCGTCGTCGAGAACTATAATCTTGGGTTTGGCAGAAGACATACTGACCTGGTTGTTAACGTCACTTTTCCAAGATATCCTTACCTGTTACGTAACAGGAAAAAATTTACAATAATTATGATATTTTTTTAACAATTCTCCTCACTCATAATTTTAAAAATGTCTTTGAGTTCGAGCGGTTCAGTAAGGTGCGTGTTGCTACGGGGTAAGATGCGCGCTCAGGCGTGTACGCTACTAACTTTTGCAATTTTTTTAATTAGCAGCGTTTCGATCTTGCAACTTTTTCATTTCTGCTTGAACTCCCACGGCTACCTGCAAAGCTTCGTTGAGCAATCGCCCTTGTTCGGTGGCTCGATCGCTAATTTGCAGGGAATTCAAAGTTCTCAAATTATTGGCAAACAATTCGGAGTTAGTAGCGACAAATTTTTTGTTTTCCCTGAGAATCCTCTCGGTTTTCAAAGCTCTAACTAAATCCTCTCTGATTAGCTGCAAGGCTTGAATGACTTTTGCTCGATCGCCTATTTTGACTGCCGCATTGCCCGCATCTTCTATCCGATCGTTAATTTCGATCGCTTCGATTATACCATTATAGCGATCGACATCATCAAAAAGATTGATTAAATGTTGGTTTTGGCGGCTGCACTGAATTTTCCACGCATCCTCAAAGATTAAACCGACTATCGCACCGAAGTGGAGGGCGAACCACAACAAATAAGCTCTAGGAAATATGGCAACTAGCAGCCAACAACTGATTAGAACCAAAACAATTAAACCAACTGTTTTCAAAGCTTCGCGGGCAAACTTAGCCGCTGTCGGCGGCCGATATACGCGATCGGGCCCCACGCCGGTCAGGTGCTTGAGTTCACCGACTGTAATTTCTAATCCCTGAATGTCAGCTCGCATAAATCTTGACAAATATTTGTTAATTATAAAGTTTTGTAGTAGAACAAGGGGCTCGTCTACAATAAACCTAGCACTTTTTTCAACCAAAACTCGACTATGTCCGCACGTCCTATATACCTCGACAACCACGCCACAACCCCCGTAGACCAACGTGTACTTGAGGCGATGCTGCCGTATTTCACTGAACAGTTCGGCAACGCAGCCAGCATCAGCCACGTCTACGGCTGGGAAGCAGAAGCAGCGGTTAAACAGTCACGACAAATTTTAGCAGAAGCGATAAATGCTTCCCCCGAAGAAATTGTTTTTACCAGCGGTGCAACCGAAGCAAATAACTTAGCGATTAAAGGTATCGCCGAAGCTTATTTCAGCAAAGGAAAGCACATTATCACAGTAAAAACCGAACACAATGCAATTCTTGACCCCTGTACATATTTGCAAAAATTAGGGTTTGACATTACTGTTTTACCGGTGAAAAGCGACGGGCTGATTGATATAGGCGATTTGATAAAAGCGATTCGGGCCGAGACAATTTTAGTTTCAGTGATGACGGCTAACAACGAAATTGGCGTCATTCAGCCGATCGCAGAAATTGCAGCAATTTGTCGGGGAAATGACATTCTTTTCCACACAGATGCGGCACAGGCGATCGGCAAAATTCCCCTCGACGTAGAGGAGATGAATATCGATCTAATGTCCTTGACAGCCCACAAAATTTACGGGCCAAAAGGCATCGGTGCTCTCTACGTGCGCCGCAACAAACCGAGAGTGCAGCTAGCGCCGCAAATGCACGGAGGAGGCCACGAACGGGGAATGCGATCGGGAACTCTCTACCCACCGCAAATAGTCGGATTTGCCAAAGCAGTAGAATTGGCAATTGCCGAAATGGATTCGGAAACACAACGAGTGGTTAATTTGCGGCAGCGTTTGTGGGAAAATTTGAGTGAATTGGGCGATGTTGTTCTCAACGGTCACGCGACTAAGAGATTGCCGGGGAATCTCAATATTAGTGTAGGTGGCGTTGACGGTCAAGCGTTGATGTTGGGTTTGCAATCTGCGGCGGCAGTTTCTTCGGGATCTGCTTGCACTTCGGCGAAAATATCTCCATCTCATGTTTTAGCAGCGATCGGGCGATCGGACAAATTAGCTTATGCTTCAATTCGGTTTGGTATTGGCCGGTTCAATACCGCAGCAGAAATAGATGCAGTTTCCCAACACGCGATCGCAACTATTCAATCTCTCCGACAAGCTCAAAAAGTCAATCAATTTTAGATTTTAGATTTTAGATTTTAGATGGGAGAATTGAAGATTAGGAAGTAGTTTTGAGTTTTAAGTTTTAAATGATTTAACTTAAAACTCAAAACTTTTCCTCTGTTTATCACTGAGTATAATTCGGATCGACCCCTTATTTAGAACCAAATACCTCGCGCACTCGATAAATCGGCTTTCCCTGCGACTCGTGATAAGTCCGCATCATCACTTCCGCCAACAAACCAAAACAAAATAACTGCACGCCAGTTAACAGCAAAACCACAGCCAAAATCAGCAAAGGACGGTTCCCGATACTTTGACCAAAAGCCAATTTCAGGAAAGACAAATAAATTCCTAAAACCGTTCCCAACGTCATAGAACCCAGTCCCAAAAGTCCAAAAACGTGCATCGGTCGAGTCAGGAACTTTTTCATAAAAGAAATAGTTAACAAATCCATCAACACGCGAAAAGTCCGCCAAATCCCGTACTTACTTTGACCGAAACGGCGGGCGTGATGCCGCACCGGCAGTTCTGCAATCCTCGCCCCTTCAATAAACGCCAAGGCGGGCAAAAAGCGGTGCAATTCCCCGTAGAGATTCAAGTCTGCTACCAACTCGGATTTATAAGCTTTTAAAGAACAGCCGTAGTCGTGCAAAGTTACGCCTGTAACGCGACCAATTAACCAGTTCGCAATTTTAGAAGGAATCAACCGACTAATAGTATTATCCTGCCTATTTTTCCGCCAGCCACTCACTAAATCGTAGCCTTCATTTAACTTTGCCAACAATAGCGGAATATCAGCCGGGTCATTTTGCAAATCGCCGTCTAGGGTAACAATAGCACGACCGCGAGCGCGATCGAAACCTGCCGACATGGCAGCAGTTTGCCCGTAGTTGCGGCGCAAAATTACAGCACAAAGGTCATCGCGACTGCTGGCTAACTGCTGGAGAAGTTCAGCAGAACCGTCCTTAGAACCGTCATCTACACAAATAATTTGATAGCTGAGTCCAGATGGTTGGATAGAAGAGGCGATCGCCTCAATCAAATGAGGCAAACTTTCCACCTCATTATACACCGGCACCACCACCGAAACGTCTAGAACAACCTCAGCGCCCGCCTGCTGTGCAGCCAATTTTTCCAAAAATAATGCAGCGTCCATTTCTTTGTTAGATAACATCAGTAATCATTAGTCATTGGTCATTAGTCATTAGTCATTAGTCATTAGTCATTAGTTAACAGTCAACAGTCAACCATCAACCGTCAACAGCCAACCGTCAACAGTCAACAGTCAACCGTCAACCATCAACCGTCAACCGTCAACCGTCAACAACTAACTAGGTTGATAACTGGCTACAACTTTACCATATCCCCGCAATTGTCGGTAATAAGCTTGACTGACTCGATCGCCATCCTCCGACAAAACATCGATACCGATACCGTTGCGACCTTGTGCTTGTCCCGAACTGTGAATGTAGCGATTATCTCCGAGATACAATCCTACATGAGTGGCTTTTTCCGGCGTACCAAAAAATACTAAATCCCCCGGTTCTAAAGCAGTGATACTAATAGGTTTAGTAAAAGCTTCCTGCTGATAAGCATCCCTCGGCAACCAGATGCCCGCAGCCACAAAAGCAGCTTGCATCAAGCCCGAACAATCATAATTTGGCCCGACTGTACCGCCCCAAAGATAATAATTGGATTGGTGCATAGCCTCACAAGCAAAAGTAATTACAATTGGTAATTTTTTCTTGATGTGGACCTCCGAAAGCACCTGAGGATGATACACTTTTTCTGCCACATCGAGCAACTCCACATCTCGAAGATCCAGCCATCCCGGATAATCATCTTCGCACAGCCGCACCATCACAGCCGTTGTATCCCCCTGAACAAGCGAGTCTATGCCATTTCTCCCCCCTGACCTAAGGGAGGGCTGGGGGGGGTCAACTACGCGCAAATGCCGCCCCAGGGCTGCTTGAGTTGCTAATCGATCGCACTTGGGGGAATCGTAAATATTTATGTGCGATCGCGCCCGGTACTCCAGAACATCAGATAATTGATAATTGGCCATGGCTAATTGCTAATTGTGTGCTGTTAATTGTTCGCATTTAACGATAGATTGCCATTAGCTGCTAGCCGTTAACCGTTAACCGTCAGCCATTAACCATGACATTTTTCCACAAAGACGAACAATTAGAAACCCTCGGCAGTAGCATTATAGACTCCGCATTGTCAGAATTTACAGGATTAAATGGCGATCGTACAGCGATTACCTGGATAGTCTACGATCCGCCGGTGCGAGTCAATACAGGCGGCGCCCTGAGTGCAGAAGAATTTTGGAAATATCAACCGCGAGGTTTTAGCAACCGAGGTTCCGAACGAATTTATCCGGCCAGCATCGTCAAATTATTCTACCTCGTTGCCATCTGGGAATGGGCGCAAAAAGGCATGATTCAAATATCGCCAGAATTAGAACGCGCCGTCCGAGATATGATAGTTGATTCCAGCAACGACGCCACCAGTTTAGTAGTAGACGCCCTCACCGGCACCACCAGCGGCCCAGAATTATCACCAGGCCCCTTTGAAACTTGGAAACAGCAGCGAAACCTCGTCAACCGTTACTTTCAATCATTAGATTGGCCGGAATTACAAAATATTAACGTCAATCAAAAAACCTGGTGTGACGGCCCCTACGGTCGCGAGCGAGCAGTTTTGGGAGAATTAATGGAAAATAGAAATATGCTGACCACAAATGCAGCGGCGCGTTTGCTGCACAGTATAATCGGTGGCGTAGCTGTTTCTGCCCAAGCATCGCAAGAAATGATGGGTTTAATGAAACGCAGTTTAGACCCAGCAGAATTAAAAGCAGATCCTGAAAATCAAGTTACAGGTTTTTTAGGCGGCGGATTGCCAGAAGCAGCAAAATTGTGGTCAAAAGCGGGACTGACAAGTCAAGTTCGTCACGATGCTGCTTATATTGAAGTACCGGGTTTGCGGCCGTATTTATTGGTTGTATTTACAGAAGGGAAAGAGAATAGCAAGAATGAAGAAATTTTACCTTTTATCTCGCGGCAAGTTGTCGAAGCGATGAAAGCACTTAATTAAACTTTAGGTGGTAAATTGACAAAACTTAAAATTTTTGTGGAGCCTGCTATTATGCCAGCGCTAAATTAGGAGCTTCAAGTTACAGCAGGGTGCAGGTTTATGGAGTACAGTGGCAGCAGTTTGTAAAACAGTTTCGTAGGTGCTTGGTATTAAAGCGTACTCTATTCACCTGTACTCTACTGTATCATTTAAATAGCGAGATATAAAAGAGGTCAAATATGGACATACAGCTTATCCCTCTACGTGCTGCCGTTTGTTCCGAACGCTCAACGACTCTAGATGTTTTAGTCAGAATTACGCCCCCAACACCGGAAAAAACAATTGAGCGACCGCAGCTTAATTTAGGTTTAGTAATCGATCGCTCTGGTTCTATGATGGGACAAAAAATTGAATACGCACGGCTTGCAGCTAGTTACGCAATCGAACAGTTGTTACCAAGCGATCGCGTTAGTATCACGATTTACGATGACCAGATAGAAACCCTAGTTCCTAGCACCCTTGCTACTGATAAATCACACCTTTTGCAGGAAATTAAAAAAATTCAGGCCAGAAACAGTACGGCACTGCACGCCGGATGGATGCAAGGAGGAATTCAAGTTAGCCAACACCTCAATCCAGAACACTTAAATCGAGTCATTCTCTTATCAGATGGACTAGCCAATGTGGGCGAAACAAATCCCGATGTAATTGCCTCCGATGTAAACGGTTTAACCAAACGAGGTGTCAGCACTACCACAATGGGAATTGGTGATGATTACAACGAAGACTTGCTAGAAGCAATGGCGCGGCGTGGGGATGGCAATTATTATTACATTCAATCTCCCGAACAACTGCCAAGTATCTTTCAACAAGAATTACTTGGCTTAATGGCGACAGTTGGCACAAATGTCACCTTGGGAATTGAGCCACAAGCTGGAGTAGAATTGGTTGAGGTACTCAATCAGCTCGATGTCACCCCAAATGGTCGGTTTCGCTTACCTAATTTAGTAATTAGTAATCCAGTTGATGTAGTCGTGCGGCTGAAAGTGCCAGCGATGACAGAGGAAGTAGATTTATGTTATTTTCGCCTCAGTTGGAACGACCCCGAGCAACCACAGGAGCAAAAAATCCGCGTTTCCTTGCGCTTACCCGCCGTCAGTGCGGAACGATTAGAGGAATTTCCCTTCAACTCTGAGGTACGACAGCAAGCGATTTTAATGATGACAGGACGCGCCAAAAAAGAAGCCGTCAGACTGGTAGATGGAGGGGATTACGATCGCGCAAGCCTTCTATTGCAGGAGACAAAACAGCAGTTGCTCAATAATCCCGATCTTCCCATGAGTGCGCCAGAAGCGGAGGCAATCAGCGACTTAGAAGTACAACTTCACGAGCGGCAATATACTACATATCGCAAAATGTCAACTCATCAAAGCTACACCCGGGCTGTTTCTCGCAGTAGCGGTCATGTCAGCCTTTTATACGCTTATTGCAAAGGCCCTGTCTTGGGGAATATTACTGAAAATTTAGGAGTCGATGCGATCGTTAACTCGTGCGATCGCCACCTATCCAACTCTGGTGCGATATCCAGTGCAATTCACCAAGCTGCTGGACCAGAACTTCTAGAAGAATGTCGCCGTATAGGTGGTTGTGAGGAAGGGAAGGCGAAAATTACTCCTGGCTATAATTTGCCGACACCGTGGGTTATTCATACGGTTTGTCCCCCTTGGCGCGGTGGCTCTCAGGGAGAGGAAGACCTCTTAGCAGAATGTTACCGCAGTTGTTTAAAATTAGCTTTACAGCATTCACTGCGGAGTATTGCTTTTCCAGCTATTGGAACGGGAGCAATGGGTTTTCCACCCGATCGTGCAGCAGCAATTGCTTTTGCAAAAACCAGTCGCTTTCTTTTAACATCTAGTGCGATCGGGTCTATTCTTTTTGTTTGTTTCGATTCAGATACTCATCGTTGCTTCCAAAATGAATTCTTGAAAATTTCTGGTTTGTAATGGTTTTAGTACAGGACGAAGGTAAAACGAGCTCGCTTTTAGAGCCCCGACTTCTTCGAGAAGTCGGGGCTCTGGGAATTCTATTTTTTTAGCTGGGCTTACTTATAACAACTTAGAACGGAGAGGGAGGGATTTGAACCCTCGAAGGATGTTAACACCCTTAACAGATTAGCAATCTGCCGCTTTCGACCACTCAGCCACCTCTCCAAGATGACAGTAACTAACTATAGCACACACATCTTCTTCTTGCCAAGCCCCAATTGAAAAATTCCTCAATCCCTTACTCTGTCGAGCATCCGCGACCTCAACCGCCCGCGGCTTCCCCAAAGCCCCTAGCCTTCAAGTGCTTTTCCCAACTAAAATTAGAACTCAAAAAGAACCTCTTAGTATACAAATATCCCAATCGGTACAGGTTAGCCTTGCGATCGGCATCGAGATTAAAGTCCGTCGTCGTCACCCCAGCTTCAGTCACATCAATATTAATAACCCTGCCCTTATCCATTTCCCGCTGGTGATAGCGGTCTCTTGCTTTCATCATCGTTCTGAACATCGCCGCCAGCATCGACAGCGGAGTATCAATCTTAACTTTATTCTCAATTCCAGTATCGACTAATCGAAACCCAAAGGTAAACCAGCGGGGCACAGCGGCAGTCGAACCGACGGCTGGTTTGTCATAAATCCACAGGGGGAAATTGCTCAAAATTCCGCCATCTACAATTAAGTCATCGCCCAGTTTTCCCGGTTCAAAAAATAGGGGAATACTCATCGACAACCGAACGGCTTCAGCCACGCTAAAATGTTCAGCACTTTTGAGCCGCAACTGTTCGTACAAAGGATCGGAATCCGTCGAGTCGCGGCGGTGTAAGTCGTCGGGGATCACCAACATTTCACCGCGACTGAGGTTGGATATTACTACTTTTAATTCCCGGTCTTTGACGATTTGTTTGACATCGGCAAAAGTGTGCAGTTTACCTTGACTGAGCGTTGCTTCCAGCCACTGCCGAAAAGGTTGGGCAGAATATTCTCCCATCTGACGGCTAACTGTGAGGAAAAGTAGCGTCCAAGCAGGAGATTGCAAGTCGTCGGCGGGGTCGCCGTTTAAAATTAGAGGACTGTTTTTTTTAGTTAAAAATATGCTGTAATCTAGCTGTCCTAACAACTCCTCTAAATCATCAATTGACAAGTCGGTTGCCAATACTGCAGCAGTAATTGCACCTGCAGAAGTGCCGGCCAATTTTCGCCAGCGGATTCCCAAATCGCTGCAGCATCTGAGTGCTCCTAAAAACGCAACTCCGCGCACCCCGCCGCCTTCAAAAACGCCGTCGGCATAGATTTCACCGTTTTCGTCGGGAGGCGGAAATTTGCTGAGAATTGTTTGTTTTTCGGTGGCGGTGATTCTGACACCGGGTTCTTGCAAAATTTGCTGCGGATACCACTTGCTCATGGGAAATACCTCGGCTCGATTTGGGATTTTATATTTTAAATTGATATCTATTGTTCTTGATTTTTGTGGGCGTTCATTGCTTCTTTGACCTGTTGTTGAACTTGCGATCGCACTTGTTCGTAGGCTACCGACGCGCACCAAGGCCGGAGAGATAAAATAGTTGTATCTGGAGTAATCTCGGCTACTAAACAAGTCGGGGGCGGATTCTCCAACACCAGGGGGTGAGAGTGGGCAATTTCTAATAACTCAGCTACAGTTGGACGGATCGGCCGATCGCCAATATCAATCTTCAAGTCTACTCGCCTCGTTCCCATTGCCGTGGTATTTTTCAGTGTACCGTTAAACAACTGATTGTTGGGCACAATAATTTTTATGCGATCGTCTGTCACGACAGTTGTTGAAAAAATCCCGATGCTGTCCACCACTCCCTTAACATCCGCAGCTTCGATCGCATCTCCGACTTCAAAAGGCCGCAAACTAATCAACATTACCCCAGCAGCAAAGTGCGACAAAGTATTTTGCCACGCCAAACCTATCGCCAAACCCGCTGCACCCACCACCGCAACCACGCTGGTAGTTTGAATTCCCAACTGATTCAAAGTGGCGACTACTCCCACTACCAAAATCGTAATTTCAGCAGCTTGAACTAAGAATTTCCGCAGCGTGGCTTCGGTGCGACTCAGTGCTCGGCGAGTCACGCGCCCCACAACGCCGATCGCAAATCGCGTAATTAACAAAATGCCGATCGCCCACAGCAGTTGAGGTACAATTTTAAACCCCAATTCTACGAATTTTTTCGAGAATTCTTGGGCTACTTCCATGGCCGGTATTCTTTCTGTATTTATCGGGGAATACAAGGTTTGGCTTATTGGTAAAAATGTCTGAATAACTGTCATATCTAATTGGGAATTGGGAATTGAGAATGGGGCCTTGGTAAACGCAGTCTCAGTCTTCTGCATAAGTCGGAGAGTCCGACAGGGGTTAAAAACCCCTGTCTCATAGCTAAAGTCCTCTCAAAGAGGACTAAATTCGATAATTTTATCCTTCAAACTCTTGAGTCTTTTAAAACCGACTTTTGCTATGATGCTCTTGTTTAAACTCCTGCCGGACTACTGTTAATAGTGTACTGCTACACGGGGCAATCGGTGTTTAAAACCGCAGAGAATTTCCCACGAAATAGTTCCTAAAGTTACTGCCCAATCATCAGCCGTAATTTGATTTTCCCCATTTTTACCCAACAAAGTCACCACTTCACCGACTTCTAAATCGGGAATATCAGTTACATCGAGCATTAACTGATCCATCGTCACGGCTCCCACTTGCGGCACGAATTGACCCCTGACTAAAACCTGCATTTTATTAGAAAGATTGCGCGGAATACCATCTGCATAGCCGATACCAATTACGGCAATCTTTGTCTGCCGCTGAGCTATAAATTGATAGCCGTAACTGACGCCGGTTCCTGCTTCAATTGTTTTCACCTGCGTGACCCTAGCTTTTACCTGCATTGCGGGCTTCAAATTGGATCTCGACTGCAAGTGAGGAGCTGGATAAAGACCGTAAGTAGCTAAACCGACTCGCACTAAATCGTAGTGCAAATCCCGGTCAGCGAGGGCGGCAGCAGAGTTTGCCAAGTGGAGGCTAGGGGGGTTAATTCCTGCTATTTTAATTTGCTCGATCGCCCGTTTAAACCGCTGGTGCTGCTCTCTCATCACTGCGCGATCGGGACTGTCGGCTGTCGCCAAGTGAGAGTAAATGCTAGCTAATTTTAAATTGGGCAACCGCTTGACTAATTGCACAAATTCTGTTGCTTCCTCCCAGGGCGTGCCCAAGCGAGACATTCCCGTATCCAACTTAGCGTGAACTGGCAAAGATTGGTTGAGAGTGGCGAGAACTTCAGAAAAAATTAGGGCTTGTTTGGCAGTACAAATGGTCGGCTGCAAGTGCCAATGGGCGATCGCCTTTACCTGTTGAGCTGTATGGGTTGCTCCCAACAGCAAAATCGGCGCTTCTATCCCAGCTTCTCGCAATTCTATTCCTTCAGGAATTGTCGCCACTCCCAGCCAACTAGCACCTGCTTGCAATGCTGTTTGACTGACTGCAACAGCACCGTGCCCGTAAGCATCCGCTTTCACAACTGCCATCAGTTGTGTGTGGGGAGATAAGAGATTTTTAAGCTGTTTTACATTGTGAGTTAAAGCTGCTAAATCGATTTCTACCCAAGCCCGCTGGCAAAGTCCCCCGTCACCGTCCGAAAGCAGAGTCTGGCTGGATTCTTTTGTCGTTGATTCGGCGGTTGTTTGTTCCCAACTCAACATTGTCGATCGCTCCTACTTGCTTGCACCATTAAAAACTGCTCGCATATTTTACCCTAAGTTTGATTATAATAAAATTTTCCCTTTAATCAATGTTATACAAGTTTAAAAAAAGCATGCAACTGTAGGCAAGCTGCAAACCCGTATTGCCTCAGTCATTCCCAATTTCAAATCTCAAATCTCAAATCTCAAATCTCAAATGGTATTAACTGGTGTATCATAGCACCAAAAATACCCGGTAAAAACTATGGACGGACTGGCCTACCTACATTTAGCTGAAACTTGGGAAACGGCTGCGGGTCAAAATCGATCGACCAACTCAAAAATGCACCTGAATTTAGCCTCTACTCCTTTACTTTTCTTTACGATCGCTCTCACAATTTTAAATTTAGTCAATCCCGCACTCGCCATCAAAAAAGGTGATTCAGGCCCGGAAGTTGCTCAACTCCAGAAAACTCTGAAAACAGCAGGATATTTTGGCGGTAAGGCTACAGGATTTTACGGTTCTGTCACCCGGGCTGCTGTGAAAAAGTTCCAAGCAGACAACAACCTGAAAGTTGATGGAATTGTCGGCCCTAAAACCTTGTCAGCGCTGAAAGGTAAGCCGGAAGAGGTTAGCATTGAAGCTGCGGGAAAAATATCGCCAAATGTCGATCGACCTTCGCCATCTCCTACCCCCACACAAAACACAAACGAACTCGAAGATACAACTAAAACTCAGCCCCAAGAACCTGTATTTCAAGAACCCTCTTTGCCACCATTTAAAACAGAAACTCCCGAGGCTCAAGACAGTGAATCACCACCCAAAAAAGGGGTAAATCTTCCCGCAAACACTCAAGGGAAAATGACTTTGAAAAAAACTATTTACGGCAAGATATCGCCCAAATCAATAGTTTATTCGGGAGCGGGTTTGTTTTTTGCTCAAAACATGATGTACAGCCACACAATCACAGTTTACGACAGGAACTTTAAATTAGTCAAGACTATTCCCGATACAGTAAACTTGTCGAAGTTCGGCTTTTCTAAATTCAAAGGCAATTATCAAGGCTCTCCCGTAGAAGCTGCTTTTTCAACTGACGGCAAATATGCCTACGTATCCAACTATCAAATGTACGGTTCCGGGTTTAGGAATCCGGGGAGCGACAGGTGCTCTCCAGCGGCAAAACACGACCAAAGTTTTCTGTACCGCATCAATACCCAAACTTTGAAAATAGAAAAGGTAATTCCTGTAGGTGCTGTTCCGAAATTCAATGCTGTTTCGCCTGACAATCGCTTGGCGCTCGCGAGCAATTGGTGCAGTTGGGATTTGAGCGTAATTGATATCAATAAAAATCTCGAAATCCAGCGCGTGAAACTCGGTGCATATCCTCGGGGTATTGTTGTCACTCCCGACTCAAAAAATGCCTATGTTGCCATCATGGGTTCTGCCGATATTGCGAAAGTGAATCTCATAGACTTTTCGGTAGAATGGCTGAGAAATATTGGCAATGCGCCGCGTCATTTGACGATAGATCCCCAGGGAAAGTATCTTTATGCCACTTTGAACGGTGAAGGAAATGTGGCAAAAATTGACCTAAACACGGGTGAAGTTGCAAAGAAAGTTTTGACGGGAAAAGCACCTCGCAGCATGACGATTTCTGATGATGGAAAACTGCTTTATGTAGTCAACTATTTATCGAATACTGTTAGCAAAGTTAGGACTAGCGATATGAAAGTGCTGCAAAAAGTGAATGTTAATTCAAGTCCGATCGGAATTACTTACGATCCGGAAACTAATCAGGTTTGGGTAGCTTGCTATTCGGGCAGCATTATGGTGTTTCAAGATTAATCGAGCTGGTTCGTAGTTCACTGTGTAGGGAGCGCATTGGGCACCAGTTGACAAGGGTGAGTAACGAGGTTATTAACTTTCAGCGTTTTGATTCTGAACCCAAGCTCTCCCAGGCAATTTTTCTGGATTGAAGTCTCAAAAATCGGAACGTGATATCATTTCCGGTTACACCGGAATGATGTTGACGGTTGACGGTTGACTGTTCACGGCGTCAACCGTCAATCGTCAACAGTGAACTCGAATTTACTATTCCGATGCTAACGGATTTGATATCATGTCCGATCGATTGACCGTAATATCCCGGCCGGGCGGGTTTTTGAGATGGTCGATTGTGGGCAGATATTGTTGGTGAACCCGCCCCTACCTGAGGTCGGGTAATCGACCGGACATGATATGATATGAAATACTGGTTTGATGCTTTTTGTCCGGCTCAAATTTAACAGGCCAGACAGGGCTGGCACTGCGCACCCTATAGCGGTTCTCAAAAAAGTGAGGTATGGGGGCAAGTCCTATGCCCTATGCCCTATGCCCTATGCCCTATGAGCACCTCACGTTACTGAGAAAGGCTATACATAATTTGTGTGCATCGTCCTAGATAATAAGGTACGCAGTGCGCACCCTACATCAGGGGTGAAAATACTATTTGGACAACTTTAAAGGCTTCACAACATACTCAGAAGCCTTAGCAGGTACTTTGCCGTTTTTGGCCATAGCTTGGTAAATCATGGCTGCTACTTCAGCGCGAGTTGCTGTTCGGTTTGGCTGCAAAAGTGTGGGCTTCGGATGGTTGACAACAATACCAGCTTCCGTGGCTGCTGCTACTTTGTCAACTGCCCATTTCGGCACTTTTGTCCTGTCTGTATAAGTCTGTAAAGTTTTGCTTGGTTTCGCTGACCGTTTCAGGTTTAAACCGCTCGCCAATGCTGCGATGACTTCGACGCGGGGAATATTTTTGTCGGGAAGGAACTCATTGGTTGGGTATCCTTTAAGATATCCAGTTTTGACGGTGTGGTCGATCGCAGGAGCGGCAGGGTTCTTGTCTTTTACGTCTTTAAAATCAATCGGTTTTCGGATCGGTTCTTTGTCGTCGGACATTCGCTGAATTAAGCGCGCTAGTTCGGCTCGCGTCATCGGTTCGTCGGGGCGAAATTTGTTGTCGGTGGAATCAGCAAAAATTTTCCGATCGACTAAAGCTACAATGAACGGACGCGCCCAATATTTGTCAGGAACATCTGAGAATTTAACAGGCCCAACTTTGGCTTTACCTGCTTTGGGTTTGGTCTTTGCTGGATCGGGAGTCGATCGCGCAATTGGCTTGGGAGGAACAACGATCGCCCCCACCGGAGGATTTTGCGGTAAAACCGGCCCTAAAGGTGCCACAGGTGCGACATCCCGTTCTGAGGGAACCAGTGTTGTAGCGGGCGCTCGCAAATCCGAATTCGGCGACGCAGGTGTTAATATTCCCGGGCTCGCGGGCGTCACAGCAGGTTGAGAGAAAAGGGCTGGAAATTGCCAATTTCTGGCATTCAATCGATCGGGATTTTTACCTGTTACCCAAAAGAAAATTGCTCCGATCGTGCCGAAGGCAACCAAGATCGCAATCAATTCATCTAGTCCTAGAGGGTTTCTTTCCCCTGACGGGGGTTGTGAAGAAGACATATTGTCACCTACATACTAATGTAGAAATTAAATCACATATTTTTTGGGTCTGGTAGTGACTGAAATAAATAAATCAACTATTCTAAGGTTCTCACTGTTAATACTTGCGGCGGCGTGGAATCGGGAGGATAAATAAAATCAACTTTTACCGATCGCGTTTCTGTCGCAGCTAACCTCAACTTTACCATCGGTTCCACAACTTGACCGACACGGTGCCACAAATGCACGTAGCGAGTTACATCTTGACATTCTCCCCGGCGTGAACGCACGGGGATTCCAAGAATTACTTCTTGGGCTTCCTCTTTCTACGACTCGACTTACTTGAAGGAGTTTCCTCACTCAAGCAGAGGTCGATGTCTCCAGAGGCGTTAAAGGTTCCCGTGTGCCCCACGGTACGCAATCCAAGCTCCAATATGTTTCGAGCCGCGTTCCAATCACGGTCTAAGACAAAACCACAGTGAGGACACTGGTGAGTTCTCTGACTTAGTGATTTCTTCGCCACTTTCCCACAACTAGAGCAGTTCTGGCTGGTGTAGTGAGGAGGTACTGCAACAGTCGCCACCCCAAATACTTTACCGAAGTATTCTATCCAGTTTCTAAAAGCTGTCCAAGCCGCATCTGATATCGACTTGGAGAGCTTTTTGTTTTTAACCATGTTCTTCACCTTCAAGTCGACCTAGGCTACCAAGTCGTTGGACTGGACTACGCACCTTGCCAATTTCACAGCAAAGTCTTTACGCCGCCTACTTACCTTGAGGTGTTTTCTACTCAGGCGCTGCCTCGCCTTGGCTCTATTCTGAGAGCCTTTCTGGGTTTGGGAAAGTCTACGATTAAGTCGTTTAAGTGCCTTCTCAGACTTTCTCAGATGACGTGGATTCTCAACGGAATTTCCGTCAGAGTCTGTATAAAAATGGGTCAACCCTACGTCTAAGCCGATTGTTTTCCCGGTTGGTTCTCGCTTTTGGGTTCGTTCAGCATCAATACAAAATTGGACATAGTATCCGTCAGCTCGACGAACTACTCGCACCCGCTTGATTTGATTCAACTGATAAAAATGCAGGTCACGACTTCCCCACAGCTTAAAACTTCCTGCTTTGAAGCCATCGCTGAAGTTAATACTTCTTCTGTCTTCTGAAAGCTTCCACCCACAAGTCTTGTATTCAACAGAACCGTGTGTCTCATGCTTCTTGAAGCGAGGAAATCCTTTCTTTCCGGGCTTTCCCTTCTTGCAATTGTCGAAGAACCGAGCGATAGATGACCACGCTCTTTCAGCAGAGGCTTGTCGTGCCATTGAGTTGAGCTTACTTGCCCAAGGGAATTCTTTGGCAAGAATTGCACAATAGGCACTTAACTCGTAGCGCCCAGTTCCTTTGTTGTCGATCCAGTACCTGATGCAGCTATTACGAATAAAACGAGCAGTACGAATGGCTTCGTCTAGCCGCTCGTACTGCTCGTTCTTTCCTTCTAACTTGGCTTCAAATACCAGCATTTACGTTGTTGAACTGAATATAAAAACCATAACACAGTTCCAGCAACATAAAAGCCGTCCTAGAAGGACGGGGCTTTATACCCAAAAATTTGGTAAGCGGTGTCCCGATAGCGCGCCAGCATTTTTCCGGCTTGCACTTGTTGGGTTCCCAAAGTGCCCCCGCGCAAGGTAGAGATCGCTGCCGGATATCGCTTTTCCAGTCTGGGGAATTGCCAGATTTTTAGCATCGCGATCGACTAATTCCGCTTCCCATCCAGAACCTTGCTGCACCCCTGCCGCGCGGCCGTAAATCAGGCTTCCCGAAGTCGCGCCGGGGGGTGTCGGGGTTTTGTCGCGGGGGCCTGCCAAACCGCCATTATTCAGCAATTGCTGCCATTCTTCCAGAGTTGGCGGGCGCTCGCCCCCATCAGCATTTTGACGTGCATACATTGCCAAAGTAGCGGCATAAACCTTGCCGCTACTTTTGAGCCGCACAAAGGTAGAACGACCATTTATCGGCTTTTCCAGACCCCGCACGGGAATAGGGCGATTCATCAACAATGCGGTTTCTCCCGGTGCAACGAGCAGTTTTGCGGGAAAATCCGGCTGCCGCATTCCCCGCAAAACGCTATCGACAGCGCGAATCCCAGGGCCGGAATATATTTCGCCGTTGGGATTCTCACTTAGTGCGGGTTTTTGTTTGAACGGCGCGTCTGGTTCCATCAGGTAACTGGCTGCCTGCAAAACTTCCACCGTCACGGGCGCGGAACTGGGGTTGTACAACAAAGCTCCTATATACAAAGTGCGCGAATTCAGCGGAGTGTGAGAAAAGTGGTGAGCAAACAGGTTGAATTGCCCTTGAAAGGCAAAGTTCAGGTGAGCTGCGGGGACTTTTTTGCCGTCTGGGGGAAAGGTTGAGAGCAAAATGCCTTCTTTTTTGACAAGCGAATTTCTTGATGTTACAAGCCCCCGGATTTATCCGTGGAATCAATCCCAATTCGCAAATCTCAAATCCTCAAGAAAGAGCATTTATCCGTGGGGTCAATCTAAAATCTAAAATCTAAAATCTAAAATCGATTGACCCATTCGGGACTGTCGCTGTTGAAGAGGGGGATGCTGTCGAGTTGTCCGGGGAGCTCGCGCACTTCCGCAGCTTGTACAATTTCTGCGGGTGCTGGTGCCGGCGGGAACAGATTGTACGGGTTTTTTGACGTACAACAATCCGCCGGCTGCACAAAGGACGATCGCAGAAATACCAGCAATTCGAGAAAAGAGATTTTGTTTCTGAATCATCAAAGTTAACTGTCAACCGAATCTCTGTACATCTTCCACCGACAGCGACAGCGCCTGAGCCACTTGCTCTACGGTTAAACCCATTGCCAGCAGTTGGGGAATCGCATCCCGTTGGGTTTGTTCTGCGCGATCGGCTCGCTCTCGCTCAGCCTCAGCGCGTTGGCGTTCCTGTGCGGTATGGAGACGTTCGAGTCTAGCTTGTTCGCTACCAGTTAACAACAAATTCCCCTGATTATCCCACCAACGCAACCATCGCTGATGCTGATTTTGATAGCTACCTTCCCACACTCCTAACTCTACTCCTATCAGGTCGATCGGGTAATGTCCGCGATCGTTCGGTTGCAAACGGCGATAACGAGTATTCACCCAGTTATAGACTTCCAATTCGCTCGTTTTAATGATGTATATCGCATAGTAAGGAATGCGAATAATCTGCTCGTATACCCAAAACTTGCCTGGTTTCTGGTTGATACCTTCTGGTAAGCAAGATAAAGGAGTATTATCTCGTTCTTCAGCCCCATTTCCACTTGCAAATTCGATCGCAATCAATGGCACAATATACTCGCGCCAAATCACGTAAGAGCGGCGAATTTCCCCATCTATTAGGGGCGGAACGTTGGGAACGTAGAACCAGTCAGGCGCTTCGGCTCCCTTTTCTGGAGGGTCGGTTTCGCGCCAGTAAATGCCACAATCTTGCCCGATCGCATATTGTCCGTCGGGGTGGAGGGTTTGCAGCGTAGTTTCCAGGGAGTCGGTGAGTAGGATACTCTGGGGATGTTCTTGGAAGTTTTTGACAAACGTGCCGTCGGAGTCAGGGAGTTGCGTGCGATCGGGAAAGGCGGGGGGTAATGTTGTCGGGTTGAGGCTTTCGGTCATGTCTATCCGATGGTAAAAGGACAGATGCTTTATTAATTAGAGCATAGCGATCGCTGATTGAGAGGCTTTATACTGTTGGTCGCTCACTGTTTGATCACCGCGATCGCAAAGCACATCAACCCCGGATCGATGACCTTCTATTGGTCTAAAATCTGTTACATTACGATCGTAATTAAGCATTTGGCGACGAGCTATGCGGTCAATTGAACAACTGACAGAAGAGCTTTTATCTTTGCCTAGAGAATCAAGAGCACTTTTGGCAGAAAAACTCGCAGAAAGTTTAGAATTAGATATCGACCCAATAATTCAGGCAGCTTGGACAACTGAGGCTCATAGACGACGTAACGAGATCCGAAGTGGTGCTGTGCAAGCAATTCCGGGGGATGAAGCGTTAGCTCAAGTGAGGCTGTTGCTCGATCCATGAGATATGTATTTCATCCTGAAGCACTTGCTGAATATTCTGAAGCTGTCCAATACTATGCAGAACAACGTTCTGAAGTAGCACAGATGTTCATTAATGCTATTGAGGATGCTGTGTATCGAATTAGGGAATCTCCGACTCCCTGGGCTATAGTTGATGAAGATGTTCGCCGATGTTTGACGCGGAAATTTCCCTATAGCATCCTTTACACGATCGAGCAAGACTACATTTTGATCCTCGCAGTAACGCATTGCAGTCGAGAGCCTGGGTATTGGAAAAGCCGCAAATAATTGAAACATTCAGCAATCCAACATTTAAAATGTCTGAGATAACTCTGCTACATGAAATTGCTCATTGCCCCCATGCACGGTTCTGTCTAGAAAATCCTGCTGCTGAACATCCATGTAGCGAAATTGTTGATTATCAAAGATCGCTCAATTTAGACAAGTTTCAAGTACCTGAGCCTTGGAGTGGACATATAGAGAAAGCTCCTATTCTTTTTCTGAGTTCAAATCCATCAATTGGCTCTGTTGAAAACTACCCAAATTGGTCTTGGTCAGACGATGATATGGAAGATTACTTCAGTTATCGTTTTGGAGGGGGACGCAAGGAATGGATCATCAATGGTAAGAAATCCTTACTAATGGACGGGACATATAGCCATGCTGTTCAGTTCTGGGCAGCAGTCCGGCAACGTGCTATGGAGTTATTTGAACGGGATGTGCTTCCAGGAATTGATTATGCACTTACCGAAATAGTGCATTGTAAATCCCATAAGGAAATTGGCGTAGAACGAGCGCAAAATAAATGTGTTAAAGCCTATTTGTTGAGAACTTTAGAACTGGCCGGGGCAAAAGTAATTGTGGTGCTGGGAGTACGTGCAAGGAAAGCAATTCAAAGTCAATTCAATATCCCTGAAAAAATCTCAGTGTCTGAGGCAATAAAGATAGGGAGCAGTGAAAGATTTTTTGCTTTCCTTCCACATCCAAATGCCCACAGAGATCGTTCTTTTTCCAAGTGCTTTCAGGATGATGAGCTTGAAAAGTTACGCGCATCTTTGCATCCGTGGAAAAATGGTGCGTGATGCACATGGTTAAAGTTACTTGAACGAGCGATCGCCCGATTGAAAACCTTACCTTCTAGTGAGCAAGATGCGATCGCGTTATGATAGAAGTATCGGCTGATTGTGGCAATTCGCTATGACCTTGGTATTATTTTCATCCGATTTATTGGCACTCATGCTGAGTATGACAAAGTAGATGCAAAAATAGTCTAAACAGAGGTGAATGTATGGAATTGCGCCCAATGAGAAATGAAACGGACTATCAGGAAGCGCTTCGAGAGATCGAGTTACTGTTTAATGCCGCCCCAAACACTCCTGAGTACGATCGATTAGATGTACTCAGCACCTTAGTGGAAGCCTACGAGAAGAAACACATTCCGATCGCAATCCCCGATCCGATCGCAGCGATTGATTATTACATGGAAACTCGCGGATGGTCTCGGATCGATTTAGAGTCATGTCTCGGTAGTCCGGCTAGGGTATCCGAGGTTTTATCTCTTGACACTCCCCACGCATAGAATGCGGGGGATTCTTCTCTCACAGGCTCGACTCTAGACCGATATTACTATCGATCCCCGATAGAACGCCTCCAGAAGCAGTTTTACTCACGGGCTGCCCGACCGCAAGGATACCTCTGTCTCTAATTACTTGTGCTGCTGCTGTATCGCGATGAGTGGTGTACCCGCACGACTGACAACTATGGATTCTAACATCCAAGGTTTTCTTACCAGTATGGGTTCCACATTGGGGGCAAATTTGACTCGTATAGTTTTTATCAACACGAGCAAAATACACCCCGCGCTTCCAACACACATGAGACAGAATCGAGAAGAATTGACCATAGGCTGCATCGAGAGTATGTTTACCGAACATCCCCTTTGCCCAAGCCTTAAAATTGATATCCTCAACGAATATCATTCCTGCTTGGTCACATAACCGATGAGCTAATTTATAGTGCCAATCCTTTCTGGTATCACTGATTTTTTGATGAATTCTAGCAATCTTTTTCTGGAGATTAAGCCAATTATTAGACCCTTTTCTTTGATGCTTTAATCTTCGTTGCAGTGATTTCAACTCGCGGTGAAGTGCCTGAAAAAATCTCGGTCTGTTGACTAATTCTCCATCTGAAGTTGCGAGGTATTTGTCAAGCCCAATATCTACTCCTAATGGATGTCCTGACGGTTGGCGAGCGGGCAGGTTGACTGCTAACTGGTAGGTCAGCATGACAAAATATCCTGATGCCCTTTTAACTACTCTAATTTGCTTGAGTAGAAAACCCTCTGGTGTGGGTCTAGACATTTTCATCCTTACCCACCCAATCTTAGGCAGGTTAACTTTTCCATTCTCCACTGCTGCATCCTTAACAGCCGGGAAAACAAACGAGCGCATCCGTTTTTTGAAGCGAGGAAACCCATGCCCTCTATCCCACATTGCCACAAATGCCGACTCTAAAACCTTTAAAGTTTGCTGCAATACTTGCGAATGAGGAGTCTTTAATTCGGGACAATGCTTCTTAGCTTCTGCCAAACCTTTGCACTGACTAGCATAGGTTGGTCTAGGAGTATCCGGTGAGATAATATACTCACCAACTATCGAACAAGCATTAACAGAAGACTTACGAGAATTAACCCAATCTTTCCGTTCTCGCAAGGCATAGTTATAAACCTGACGACAAACAGACAACCAAATCTCAAATATTTGAACTTGAGATTTGGTCGGACGTAGTTTGTACTCGTGAGTTACTGTTAGCATGATATAATCCTATCATGCTTTTAGAAATCAACCAGGATTTTTCTAAGACTGTAGGCGGCTAAAGCCGCTGCCGAGTTAATCCCCACGCCTGAAGTCGGGGGCTTTCCTCTCGTTTTCCGGTAAAAATCCCCGCGTAACAATATAACTCGATCTACCTTGGTAGTTGTAGGGTGTGTCGCTGCGGGAAACTTCCCACTAAGGCGCAGATATTCGAGGGCGACGCACCCTACATTCTTACCGCCTTCTACTCCCGAAAGAACGACTGCGACTCGGTTGACGAGAATTCCTGCCGCTACCAAAACTCGGACTCCGCCTTTGCTGGCGGGAATTTGAGTTGGGCGATCGCCTCAAAGTGCTGCCGCCGTAACCCGAACCAGTCGATCGATTAGAATTTGGCGGTGCAGGATTCCGCAAAGGTACGTTCGAGGTGGGCGATCGCAAGCGGCCGGTCGTCCTTAAAACTTGACGGTTTCTCACAGCAGGAGGCGGAGTTTGGTAGCGAGTTTGATATTGGTTAACAGCTTGGCCGTAAGTATTGCCATACCCGCCATATCCTCTCATAATTCCCGGCTGATAGACTGGCGGCATATAATATTGCGGTCTAAATAACAAACTGCCGATCGCCTGACCCGCTATAGCCCCAGCAAACGGTGCCCAGAAGCCTGATTGCTGTCTCACTACTACGGTTTGGGGCTGACCGGTTTGAGGGTTATTGACAGTTTCAGTCACGTTGTGAACGTACTCAATTTTAAAATCTTCTGTCAAATGCAAAACCGCTTGATTGTTCTGCAGACTTAGATAACTTTTCTTACCTGCCGATACTTCTTCATCCGTTAAGCGAGCCATTTGCAAATCCGTAGTTCGGTAAACTGGGGGACTGCCGGGGGGAGTATTCAGCAACATCAAACTGTATTCGCCATTAGCATCGTCGTAGGTAGCTTGCTGTACGGGATATTGACCTTGAGCCAAGTTATTGTTTGGTGCAGGACGCACCGTGTTAACATTATTATTCCGATTTGCACCAGGATTTGTAGGAGGTTGTGGGGTAGGAGAACCGCAGGCCGTTGCCGTCCACAAAAAAGTTAAAGCCATTAAATAAAGTGTCAGTTTTCGCAGCATCATAAATAGTAATTGGTAATTAGTAAGGAAGAAGCAATAAGCAAACAACTCCTCGCCCTGGTTCTCTCAATTGCCTGCCCTGAATCAACGTAATTGGTAATTATCAAGGACTCGATTTACATCCCATCGCCCATCCCGAGCGCAGTCAATCGATTTTAGATTTTAGATTTTAGATTTTAGATTGACCTCACCGATAAATGCGGGGGCTTGAGGATTTTCGATTTTCGAAAAGGGATTGATTCCACGGATCAATCACGTGGCGGGTACCATCAAGAAATTCTTGGTCAGGACTTGAGTCCTTTTTTATTCCCAGCTCGAGCAATTCCGTCATCACTACAAACATTTGTTATTTTCCCTCTTTTATTCTAATCCGCTGGGAGTGGGTTTCGTTTTTTATGAGCGAATTCTCTTCGCCGATGCGCCGATTCGCTTTTATCCTTGGGATTTTTCTAGTTTTTAAAGGGGAATAAGTTCTGGAAAATTGACCAACACTTGCTCGTTAGTAAGTTCGTCTCCCAACTGTGCGGGAGAAAAATGAACTTGCACAGCTCGGAGCCTGTGCTGGTAATTTAAATTAATCAGTGCTTTTAAACCGACCTTCAGCGCGCTGATGTCAGCCAGGTCAGTTTCTAGGGCAGGAACTTCGCCTTCATAAGCAACTGTCAGCATCACTACGACATTTCTAGTTACCGGCAAAGACAAGGGGGATTTTTGATCGTAAACAGAGGTGCTGTATTGAGGCTCGCTGAGATAGCGAGCGGCTGAATCCGTGAAAAGTTCATCCACATAATCGCCTGCTTCGCCTTCATTCCAAAAAACATCGCCTTCATTGGCGGCTGCTTGCCAGTAGTTGTCGTATTGCAACAGGTGATTGCAAATTTCTACAAAACCTTCTCCTAAAACTGCTAGGTTGCCATTGGCATCAATTGCTTGTCTGGCGGTGCGGTTGAGAACTCCTAGCAGGGGTGCAACATCTTCGCCTGTTAGGTGAACGAACACCCGGCAAACTGCCAATCGAGTTTGACCTGTAAATTGATTGAATCGATCGCGCCAAGCATTCATAACCTATAGGTGTAATCTGTAGGGCTATATTTCCCAGCCTAGCAGGCGATTTTAACTTTTGCCGTCTATCCTCAGATTGATCTCAAGAGTATTTCTGGCGAGATCCTCGGCAGCGTAATGTCTCGCTTTGAGCCATCTAATTCTTTCTTCAGTTTTCAATCGGATCGAATACAGTAGGGAAACGGCACTGCCGTGTCCTGACGGAGAGCTGCGACTTTTAATAATTGATATAAGATTGAGGATTGTAGCAATACTTTTTTAAATTGGTATTAATTCGGTGGTCTTTTGCTTCGCCGGAATATGACATTGTGCGGTATCGATTTATCGGTCATTGTTTGCTGTGCTGGGCGATCGCAATGACAGGAAATTGTAGGGGTAAATAATTTCACCTCAAAAAACCTCCAATCTGGGAAGATTGGAGGTTCGCCGACCAAATACTTTGGTTGGAGATAACTATTTGAAGCTCGCGCTTTGGACTTGTTCGATCGCAATTTCCGAACTCAACTGGGCAACTGGCGAAACCGGCAAATCCAGCTCGCCGCCCGGAGCTTCTGGGTGTTCGCGAACGGCTGCAACCGCATCTGCTGACTCAGCTACAGCACCCGCCCCCGCCAAATCGAGCAACGCGGGAACTTCCAAGTATTCAGAAACACCTGCATCTGCGATCCGATCGCTCGGCTCTTCAAAAACTTCAAAATTATCGCTCATCGCAGCGCAAGCAGCAGAGGCGCGCTTGCCGGCACGGTAGCTCATGTAGGCCGCACCGCCACCCAAAACTCCAGCCAAACCTAGGAAACCGAGAGCTGCTGTTTTGTAGGATTTCCACGGATTCGTTCGATCCGAGCCGCCGGAACCTAGGAGTGTTGGCGCAGAACCAGATTTAGCCGCCCCTGATTTGCTGTAGGAACAGGAGTAAGCAGATGCAGCGTCACCTAGTGCGATGCTGCTGGCGATCGCGACAACGGAAGCAATGCCTGCTAACACTTGAAACTTCTTCATGGTTTTCTGGAGATTGTAAAGGATAATTAAAAAATTAATGGTAACAGCTCTTTACAAATGTATCAACTCTCTGGCGGCCAAAATCGCGGCTCGATCGCAAATGTCAACTATAGCCTCACGGAATTCAAATTTAAAGTTGCCAGCTTAAAAATATTAAATGCTTGCTCTGTAAGCGTTTTGACCAAAAAATCGCTCTTTCTTAAAGTCACGTGAACCCATAGCGGCGCGATCGCGCCCATATTATAAAATCTCAAGTGAGACAAGAGAAAATTTAATGATATGGCGACCAACACTTGATGAGAAACTACTTTTAACGGTACTTTTGAAAAGACTTAGTTATTGGAAAAACTCTTATTTTTATGACAGACAACGGGAATCAAGGCATTGAGCGATCCCCTCGCCGATTGTTGGTGACGGGCGGAGCTGGATTTATAGGCTCGAACTTTGTGCATCACTGGTGCAGCAGCTATCCGGGCGATCGAGTAGTCGTACTCGACGCTTTAACCTACGCCGGCAACCGACAAACCCTGGCAACTTTGGAAGGAGAAGAAAATTTTCGGTTTGTGCAGGGGGATATTTGCGATCGTACCCTAGTGGATACCTTGCTGAAAGAAGAAAACATCACCACAGTCGCCCACTTTGCCGCAGAATCCCACGTTGACAGGTCAATTATCGGGCCCGGAGCCTTTGTTCAAACAAACGTTGTCGGCACCTTCACACTTTTAGAAGCCTTCCGCAAGCATTTAGAAGCAATTGATGAGTTGTCTCTCAAAGCACAAATGCGCTTCCTCCACGTTTCTACCGACGAAGTTTACGGCAGTCTCGGCCCCGACGACCCAGCATTTACAGAAACAACCGCGTACTCGCCCAACAGTCCCTACTCAGCTTCCAAAGCTGGTAGCGACCACCTCGCCCGCGCTTATTTCCACACCTACGGCGTCCCGACAATTATCACCAACTGTTCAAACAATTACGGCCCCTATCACTTCCCAGAAAAGCTGATTCCATTAATGTGCATCAATATGCTATTGGGCAAACCGCTGCCAGTATACGGCGACGGTCAAAACGTGCGAGATTGGCTGTACGTGCTCGACCACTGCCGCGCTTTAGATGCCGTTATCCACCGCGGCCAACCAGGGGAAACCTACAATGTTGGCGGTAACAACGAGGTAAAAAATCTCGATTTAGTAAAAATGCTGTGCCAGCTAATGGATGAATTAGCTTCTGATTTGCCCGCGCGTCCTTGCGAACAATTGATTACATTTGTCAAAGACAGAGCCGGGCACGATCGGCGTTATGCTATTGATGCCACCAAAATTAAAACAGAGTTAGGTTGGACTCCCTCAGTAACAGTTGAAGAAGGTTTGCGGCAAACTGTGGAATGGTACTTGGCCAATCGTCTGTGGTGGGAACCCCTGCTTTCGGAGGAATACCAAACTTACTACCGGAAAGTCTACTCTAATTAATCTACTCTTGGGCTCGGGAACCGCCAGAAACCCGAACCGGTAAAAAACCAGGTTTTCAAGCTCAAGAGTGCGTCCAAAAAGGTTTCCGTCTTGCCGAATTGCTTGACATTTAAACTGGGCCGCGCAGAAACCAGGTTTGAGGGAGGAAAATCTTTCGTGGAGTGCGATCGCCAGGAATTAAAAAACCCGCTTTCTTTGGTATGAGCGCCTAACTTCAGATTTAATTAGGTGGAGGTAAATATCACAAACATTCACTTTTGTCAAGTTTTGTTAAGATTTAGTTAACAATCATCCCAAACGCATAAATTAAAGTGTTTCTGGCGGATAATTTGTATAGAGTTACCAGGTTAAGTAAGGATTTTAGAAACTTTTACTAAAAACAGAAAGTAGCAATGACCGAAATCAACTGGCTCAAGCACGTCCAAGAACCTAAATACTGGCTGTTAGGCATCGCCTCCGGTTTGATTGCCCTGCACCTAACTCTGACTTCTAGAATAAACGACACTGACCTATTCGGCACAATGTTACTGTTTTGGGGAGTCGTGGCATTTCTCATTTGGGAAAGGCACGGCTCCTTAACTTTTGAAAGCGGAGTTTTCGCCAGCTTCTTTGGGGCATCGTTAATTGCTTTAATATTGCTCAAAAGTTCGTCGATATCTGGATACGACTTGTTTATCAGAACAACGCCTTTTTTGTCTGGAATCAGTCTCGCATTGCTGGCTTCTGGCACAAAAGGACTGAAACAATATTGGCAGGAACTTCTAATTCTTGCCTATACAGCTATTCCTCCCGGATTCATCGGAGTATTCGTTGATGTAGCCACATTAACAGCAAAATTTTCAGCTTTTATCCTGCACTATCTAGGATTTGAAGTAATGCGGAAAGGGATTTTGCTAATCCTGGAAAACGGAAGCGTGGAAGTGTATCACGGCTGTTCGGGGGTGAATGTGATTCTACAATTGTTAGGAATGGCTGTGGTTTTCTTGCTGATGTTTCCAACAACGCTGGGTCAGAAAATTGTAGTGCCACTCGTGGCAATAATTAGTGCATTTGTAGTGAATGCTGCGCGAGTTGCTCTCCTGGCGGTGCTGGTATCGCTATCTCAACCCGAAGCATTTAAATACTGGCACCTAGGAACTGGTTCGGTAATCTTTTCGATGATTGCTGTATTTATTTTCGGTTTATTCTGCTGGTTTGCAATTTTGAAAGACCAACCCCAAAATAACGAAGGACAGAATTGCTAATGGCTATTACCTCTTGGAAACCACTTAGGCTTTCCCTGTTGGCTGTTATTTTGGGAGGGGTTTTGTTGGTGGCAGGAAAAGTGGTTTTCTATCCATCTGCCCCGAAGGATGTGGCAACCCCGTTTGAGTTTCCCGAGTCGGTGCCTCTAGCCGATTGGAAACTCAACAAGAGCGCGCTTCTGGAATTTAAGGACAATTCAGGATTACAAGCTGCCAGGAAATACGAATATCAAAAGAATAGCATGGCTCTAGAAATAGAGATGCGCTATGCGGTAGACACCATTGGAGATGTGGAAGGTCTGATGAAGGGACATACTATTCTCAAGTCGTATCCTGGTAAACTAGCATTAGCAAACACTCAAGGCGTGGGGTTTCACGGAATCTTGCAACAGAAAAATCGACTGTATTTGAGTTCGTGTATCAATCCTAGCGGCGGTGCTACAGTCACTTCCCAACAGTTTAGATATAATCGAAATACTCGCGATTGGAACCCGAACCGCATTCTGTTTTGGTTGTTGGGTCGGGGAAATATTCAAGACCGGCGCTGTTTGTGGACTCAGATGTCTGTGCCTTTGGATAAAACAACTCCAGAAGATGCCCAAAAAATTCTAGAGAATGCTTGGGTTTCTTGGTATGGGTGGTGGCAGCCGCGATTTCCCGAGCCTTGAGTGGAGTCAGTCGATTTTAGATTTTAGATTTTAGGTTTTAGATTTACTCCACAGATGAATCTGGAAGCTTGAACAAAAGTCTAAAATTTTTGACTCTCCACGACAGGAGTCGGGGACTTGTATCCGTTTTTGGGCGGGGTCAAGAGAGATTTTTCTTAACAACAATTCTGATTATTTTATGAATGACGTACAAGGCGATCAAGGTTTTTCTATCTACAGGCTGCGTTGGATTGGCTACGGTCTATTAATTTTGTCTGTATTAGATACGATTGTAGTTCTTATACCAGCAAATTTTGGCAATCGCCTCTGGGAATTGCAGACAATTGGGGCAATAGTGGAACGGGTGCCAGTTCCTCTACTGGCAATGGCGCTGATATTTTTTGGAGAAGGGTACGACCGCAGAGGTTTGGAAAACCTTTTTTTGAAGCTTTTGTCTTGGGTGTGTCTGCTGCTAGGTCTGGTTTTTCTGTTGATGCTGCCTTTGGGAATTTTTGGCACTATCTACGTCAACAACCAAAACAACCAGCAAATTGATACTCAAGCAAAGCAACAATTGGCTCAGTTACAGCAGGTGGAAGAACGGGTAACTAAGGGTAGTCCTGAAGATTTAAGGACTTTGGCGGGGGAACTTACCCGTTTGGGGGTACCTGCGGATACGGAAAACCCACAGCAATTGAAAAACCAAATTCTTTCGAGAATTACTCCGGCTAAGGAACGGTTGCAGACGCAAAAAGCTGCGGTTCAGTCAAATCAGCGCTTGGGGTTATTTAAAAATTCTGTTAAGTGGCTGCTGGGCGCGCTGATTTCTAGTGTTTTGTTTTTTACGCTGTGGCGCGGTACTGATTGGGCTCGGTAGTAGTTTTGAGTTTTGAATTTTGAGTTGGTAAGGTGCGTATTGCGCACCTTACCAACTTATAAATACAAATAGAATCCACACATTTCAACGTCTATTATTTAAGAGTCTGCACTTCAGGATATGCCAAAATTTTCCCGTCAGCCGTCAGCACCGGACACCCATGTATTTTCGCTGTTGCTACAATAATTGGGTCAGCAGGATGTCGGTGAAAACCCGTGAGTTTGGTTGAGTGAATAATAATAGCAATTGTGAGTTCGAGTTGCTGCACTCCGGGATAAGCTAAAGCTGCTGCTAACCAGTGATTCTGTTGCGTCTTCAGAAGTGAGAGCCGATGCGGTTTTTTTGAGCGGTTAAGGTTTCTATTTGCTCCTGTATTTTGGTGGAAATGCGAAATACTAGGACTCCTTTGACTAGCTCAAGACCGATAGAACCCTCGCTCGGTAAGCTGTTTGGTAAACGGTGCAGATTGAGAAGCTAATTAGTTGTCATATTAGCTTGGTTTAAAGGTTATGGGAAGGTGCACAATGCGCACCCTAAAAAGTTAAGAACTTAGGTGCTGTATGAGGGTATTTTCTAATTTGTCGGCAATACCTTCAACCCAGTTTTCATCTTGTTTTGTATAGCTGCGGGGCGCGTTAGCACCTAAGATTAAAACGCCTTGGGTGCCGAGCGGCTGACAGATGACTCCTTGAGTATTTTCTGGCAAATAGTCAAATTCAATTCGCCCGGGATAAATATTGAGATTTACTAAATAAACTGGTTTGTTTTTGTCGAACACTCGCTGCAAAATCGGTCCTGGTTTGACGTGGGGATTGATGCCTAAAATGCCGCGCCGCAATAGGACTTTTCCTTGATACAAAATCACTATCGACCTTGTGGCGGTATTTGTCAACAGCAAACGCGACGCCCAAGCTAATTCTATTTTCACGGCCTCCGGCAAATCCGGCGCAAATTCAAAACCTTCTTCGCCGATAAGTTTTACCGAATCCGGCGATCGCGCTTGCACCTGCTGCCACAGCAAACCTGTTAAAATCAGCAGAGCGCTGATAATTACTCCCAAAGCGTCCGATCGAGCTTGAGAATCTGTGATTTGCTCTGTCAGCAAGCGGTTGACCATTAGCAGCGTACCTGCTAACCCTCCTGCTACTAAGGGCAATTGCCGCAAAACTCTATTGGGATCAGATTTTGTCATTAGTCATTAGTCATTAGTCATTGGTCATTAGTCATTGGTCATTAGTCATTAGTCATTGGTCATTAGTCATTAGTCAACAGTCAACAGTCAGCAGTCAACAGTCAACAGTCAACAGTCAACACTCAGCAGTCATTAGTCATTAGTCATTGGTAATTGGTAGTTGGTAATTTAACTAATGCCAACTGCCAACTGCCAACTGCCAACTGACTTTATCCTACTTCTCCAATTTCGACAATTCGCTGGAACAGATAGCCTGTGCCGCGGGCTGTGAGAATTAATTCGGGATTGCTGGGGTCGTCTTCCAACTTTGCCCTAAGCCGGGAGATGTGAACGTCCACTACGCGGGTGTCTACGTGGCGTTCTGGCGTGTATCCCCACACTTCCTGCAAAATTTCCGATCGCGAAAAAGGCTCTCCAGAACGGCTCACAAGCAGTTCTAACAGGCTGAATTCCATCCCCGTGAGCCGAATTCGTTCGTCGCCTTTGTAAACTTGGCGCTTGTTGGTGTCAATCCTAATATTGGTGACGTGGATGACTCCGGAGCTGGGAATCCCCGAGGCGCCGTTTTTGTCAACCCTCCGCAGTACCGAACGGATGCGGGCTTCGAGTTCTTTGGGAGAGAAAGGTTTGACGACGTAATCGTCGGCGCCCAATTCTAAACCGGTGATGCGGTCGGCTACGTCTCCCAAAGCGGTTAGCATGATGATGGGCACGTCTGACTCTTTGCGCAACTCCTGACAGACGCCGTAACCGTCGAGCTTTGGCATCATCACGTCCAAAACCACTAAGTCGGGTTCGGTGTTGCGAAATGTTTCGAGAGCTTCTTCGCCGTCAGCAGCGGTAACGACATCGTAGCCAATCATGGAAAGGCGAGTCTCCAGAATGCGGCGGATACTGGCTTCGTCATCGACTACCAGAATTTTTTCTTTATGGTTTTCCAAGTTACCGAGCGCTCCTTAAGTTACATTTCAGATAATGTTAATTTTTTGTACCCTATCATACAAGGCACCGATTAAATCATGTGTGGCGATCGGTCTGAAAGCTTGATAATTGCTATAACTCAAACTTTTCTAAATGTTAGGGTGACTATTTATCATATTGACACTCCCCGGTCTCAAGGCGCAGGGATTCTTGGTTCCGCGTCGTGACTTGCTGAGATAGGTTTGCACCAACCTCAGTAGCGGTCTCAACTCCCCAAACGTTTATTGTATCTCGTCCAAAAGTTCCGACGTGCCGCGTCGTACTTAATCCTCGACTCAGGATAATTCTAGCTGCATTGTGGTCTCTATCTAGGACGCATCCACACTGACAAGCATGGGTACGGGTGGATAGAGCCTTTTTCACCACTGTCCCACAGCTAGAGCATTCAAGGCTCGTATAAGCTGGATTTACGGCAATCGTGATTTTCCCACACACCTTGCCGAATAATTCCAGCCAAATACGGAACAGATACCAAGATGCGTCGTTAATCGATTTTGCTTCGCAGTGATTCTTTGCCATATTTCGCACTCTCAAATCGACCTAGGCCACTACATCGTTTGATGTGATTGCGCACCGCGCTAACTTGACAGCATGGTGCAATACGATTGCCTACTTATTTTGAGATGCCTCTTACCCAGAACCACCCGTGCTTTGCGACGATTGTTTGAATCCTTAACCCACTTTGATAAGCGCTTTTGGGCCTTCTTTAATCTCAATTCACCTGTGCCCAGGAATCGGGGATTGATTGCTGTTTCACCGTTTGAATCGGTATAGAATTCCTTCAAACCCACATCTAACCCAATAGCATTACCCGTTGCCGGGATAGATTCAGAGCGGTCTACGGAAATACTAAACTGAACATAGACACCATCAGCTCTCTTCACCAGTCGAACCCGTTTTACTTGGTCTAAGCTATAGAACAGCAGAGTGCGAGTCCCTTTCAGCTTGAGTTTACCTATCCCACATTTATCGGTGAAGGTGATTGATTTTCGGTCTTGGGTCAGTTTCCACCCAGAGGTTTTGTACTCTACAGAGCGACAATTTTTCTGGAATTTAGGGAAACCTTTTTTCTTGAGAGTCTTTTTCTGGCAATTTTCGTAGAACCGAGTTATTGCAGCCCATGCCCGTTCTGCACTAGCCTGCCTTGCCATAGAATTTAATCTATTATTTGCAAAGTCAAACTCTTTTGCCAGAACAGTACAGTTCCGAGACATCTCTAACAAATACTTAGCCTTGCCATCCATCCACAGCCTGAGCGATTTGTTGCGAATAAACTGAGTTATCCGAATCGTCTCGTCTACTGCAACGAACTGAAACGCTTTGCCGTAGGCTTTGAATTCAAGAACTAGCATAGTATTTCCTCCTATTCTTATAGTAGCACACCTAATTTGACACTCCCGGCGTGAACGCGCGGGGATTCTTGGTTCACTAACATACCTTTAAACTATTCATCCTTTCGGCAATATTTAAACCAAAA
>NZ_JAUBVJ010000013.1:0-11868 GCF_036702785.1 Microcoleus sp. AR_TQ3_B6
TTCATTCCATCATTCCTCTTTCACGATCGTCGCTCTATTTTACTATTTTTCTCCGCCCTTTACAAAAAAGCACTACCAGGATTCGATCGCAACACCGAAACAGATTTGCGAATTTCTAACAAAGCTTCCGATCCGAGTTGTTTCGCCTGTTTCAGAAACTCCAGGGCTTTCTCATCCTCCGATTTCCAGAACAATAGGGCATTATTGAGCTGAATAGTTTGAGCCGCGAGGGTGTGGCCGAGTCCGTCATGGATTTCACGAGCAATCCGGTTGCGTTCCTGCAAAGTTGCCTGGTCTTCAATTCGCAGCGTATAGTGGCGCAGTTGTTCGTGAGCCATGGCTAATTTATCATGGGCAATTTCTAATTGCTCTCGGCTTTGACGTTCCGCAATCAACGCATTAATTAATAATAAAGCGAACACTAATGTCAAGCCAAATAATAACACATTGCTGAATCGCCATTCCCAAACTGTTGCCCGAATTTTATCAGGAAAAATGGGTTTTGATAACAACAGCGAACTATAGGAAAGCAGGGCTAAACTTAAAACAATCAACTGCCCCGGCTGGCGGAAAATCATACAACTGCGCATCAGCAGCACGAGAAAAAGCAAAAAGCTCGATCGGCTCGATAACCCTTCGTGGACAATGGGCAGCAAAATTAAGCCAAATTCTAGGGCTGTAAATAAAACTTTTCTACCTAACCGAACGGTTGGCAAACGCAACCCGATCGCGCCGAAAAGTGCGATCGCGCCAACCCGTAACAGCAGCGACCAGAGCGACTGAAACGGATGCAGCAGTTCCATCAAGGCTGCCGTCGCCAGCAGCAGCCACTCCAAATAAAGCAACAAGCGAAAGGACGGATAGGTCAAGCGAATCATAGAACTTTTCCCCATCAAAAGCAGGAGCGATTCAAGCAAGGGCGCTGACCTAATTGTAGAAGGTATCTTGGAATCAAAAAACACGTTACCCCCTTATGTTCAGAAGGCAGAAGTTCGGCAACGGATTGTCTAGCGGATGTAACGGCTGTAACGGATGGATGTTGAGGGAATTGGTAATTGGTAATTGGGAATTAAGCAATTGTCCCCCTCTCCGACTCTCCCTCTCTTCCCCTCGCACTCTCTCTCCTACTCCCGCTGTCCCCTTTTGCCATAACAAACAATTTATATGTGTAGCAGCTTAGCGAATCCGCCAACGATCGCGCTAGAGCCTTTTAGACTGATTTTGGGTTTTGGGACTAGGAAAAAAGTCACAACTGCAAAGTGCTTTTTGACTGGTCTGGTTAGGAGTATTGGGTCATGCGCTGGCGGATTTTAGCCGCTAAGATTTGGTGGTGAAGGTTAATTAAAGGCAGTGAATTATGAAAAGAACAACGATCGTACCAGCATTTGTCCTCGTCGGTGCACTTTTGGTTGGCGGTTTGTCTGCTTGTACGCAATCCAATGCTTCCGAAGCTACCCAACCTGACACGACTGCGGCTAATCCAGTAAGTTCCGACCAAGGGAAGGCGGATTCTGCTTCCACTCAAACTGCTCAACCTGTCGCGGCGACTGCAACTCCAAGTTCAGCGCAACCGAAAGCAACGGATGCAGAACGCGCACAGAAACGCGAGGAACTTCGCAAACAAGTCGAAGCGGTGTTGACGCCCGAGCAGGTACAACAGTTGGAAACTAAAGTCAAGGGAGGTGAAAAAATGCGGAAAGCTTTGTCCGAACTAAATCTCACCGCCGAACAAAAGACAAAAATTAAAGAAATTCTCAAGACTGCTTATCCTCGGGGGCAAAAGCAGTCTCAAACAAGCTCGCAATAATGTTCTGATTGGGCAACTTGTAGGGCGAAACTGATACAGGACTTGCGCGGGTTCTCCCGTCTACTCCACAAGAAAATAGATGTGTTGTGGAACAGGCCGAAAAGCCTGTTCTTGAGAATAATACAGCATTTTTTAGGTAAGCAAAGATAGAGGACACGGCAGTGCCGTTTCCCTACAGCGATTGAACGCTTGATGGGTGTACTTTATCAACGTGGAATCTGCTGTAAATGATACAAGATGTTAGTTAGAACTGAGATGTTGCTTACTTTTTGCACCATTGTGAATAAGCCTTTTACGAACAGGCTTTTCTGCCTGTGAAGCGAGAAAATTTATCTCCTGTAGAACAGGCAGAAAAGCCTGTTTTTGAGAAGAGTGCAAGATGTTAGTTACAAAAGAGGTTTGTGATGATCGAGGAAATTATTAGTGACAGTCGGAATGGCACTCGCCCTAAAGTTTCTGACGAAAATCAGAAGCTGAACGAGCAACCGACGCATAACGTAGAAATTGTTAGTGAAACTCCAAAAGACGCTCTCCGTGAAGTTTTTCAGGAAGCTCCAGCATTGCCCCAGAGCGAACCGGCGGAAAGTGTTGCAGTCAAACAACCGACGGAAAAGGTGCTGGCGAAAGGGCGGATTGCGCTGTTTCTGTTGGGGTTGCTGCTGGTGGGTGGGTTGGGATTTTTGGTTTGGGTGCGATCGACTGCTCCTAAAGCGGAAAAACCGAGCCGCAGCGGTAGACTGCAAATAACTCCGGTGACAGTGGCAACAGTAACGAAAAAAACGGTTCCGATACAGTTGCAAGCGATCGGCAACGTGCAATCGAGTTCTACTGTCTCGGTGACACCACAAGCTAGCGGGCGGATTACAGGAGTTTATTTCAAGAAAGGACAAGAAGTTAAGAAAGGACAACTGCTGTTTTCGATCGACGATCGCTCTCAAACTGCCTCGATCCAGCAAGCTCAAGGAATCGTAGCCAAAAGCCAAGCACAGGTGCAACAAGCCACAGCCAACCTTTCTAAAGACGAAGGAGTTGTCGAACAAGCCAGAGCAACCCTTGACAAAGACCGAGGAATGGTCGAGCAAGCCAAAGCCACCCTGGAAAAAGACCGAGGAATTGTCCAGCAAGCCAGAATGACTCTTGCTAAAGACAAAGGAATTGTCGAGCAAGCCAGAATGACTCTGGAAAAAGACCAAGGCGCAGTCAAGCAAGCGATCGCCACCTTGACCAAGGATCGAGCTCAAGCCCAATATGCCGAAGCACAAAGTCAACGGTACGCAGCCCTCTACAAACAAGGAGTAATCAGTCAAGACCAAGCCCAACAATACGCTACCAGCAGCCGAGCTGCTGCGGCAACGGTCGATCTTGACAAGCAAGCGATCGCCAATGCTGAGACGGCGGTGAAGAGCGATCGCATCGGGATTGCCAATGCTGAGGCAGCCGTCAAAAGTGATGAAGTGGCGATCGCCAATGCTGAGACGGCGGTGAAAAGCGATCTAGTGGGGATTGAGAATGCTGAGACGGCGGTGAAAAGCGATTTAGTGGGGATTGAGAATGCTCGGGCTGTGGTGGAGGGCGATCGGGCTGCGATCGAGGGTTCTCAAGCTGGGTTGAGTGCAGACGGCGGTGCCTTGAAAAATGCTCAAGTGCAATCATCCTATACCAAGGTCTATGCGCCGATCGACGGGCGTGCCGGAAATATTCTGGTGACAGTCGGCAATGTGGTGCAAGCAAGCACCGATAAACCCTTGGTGACAATCTCCACAATTAATCCAATTCAAGTTGCCTTTTCCGTTCCTGAATCCAACCTCCCACAAATCCAAAAATACGCGGATAACGGCAAACTTAAAGTTGATGTCACCTTTGCTGGAAACAATCGTCCGATATCGGGAACCTTGTCATTTGTGAACAATACGGTTGACAATGCCACTGGCTCAATTCAACTGATTGGCGACTTTAATAACGCAGATGGCAAACTTTTCCCAGGTCAATTTGTTAACACAACTCTAACATTAAGTCAACAGCCAAATGCGATTGTTGTTCCCTCACAAGCTGTACAGACAGGGCCGAACGGACAATTCGTATTTGTCGCCCAAGAAGACGATACAGTGGAAAATGTGCCTGTAGTTGTCAGCAATACAATCAACGGCTTAACTGTCATCCAAAAAGGTCTGGAGGCGGGTGATGAAGTTGTCACCGACGGACAAGCAAATCTGGTTGATGGTAGCAAGATTCGCATTAAAACCGCAGCAGATGCTAAAGATAATTCTGAGGGTTTAGGCAATAGCTCTGATAGAAGTCAAGGTAATAATTCAGACATATCTGGAGCTAAAAAATCGGGTGAAAAATCTGGCAGAGGCTCGAATTCATCGGGGAATCAGTCATGGAAATCGCGCCAGAATCCGCAGGGCGGAGGTAACTAATATCATGTCCGGTTGAATAGCGATCGTACCTTTTGTTTCTTCGACTATGCCCTATGCCCACTCCCGCCTATGCCCTATGCCCTATGCCCGTATAAGTTTGATAAGTAATTAACCGGATTTGATATAATGAATCTCTCAGAACCGTTTATTCGCCGTCCAATTATGACCACCTTGGTGATGGCGGCAATTCTGATTTTTGGTTGGATGAGTTATCGCTTACTGCCGATTAGCGATTTACCAAACGTCGATTATCCCACGATTCAAGTCAGCGCTTCCCGGCCCGGCGCTAGCCCGGAAACGATGGCGGCATCGGTGGCGCGCCCGCTAGAAAAGCAATTTTCTAGCATTGCTGGACTCGATACGCTAACCTCAACGAGTACCAGCGGCAAAACTCAAATTACGCTTCAATTCAATCTCAGCCACAATATTGACGATGCGGCGCAAGATGTGGAATCGGCAATTTCCTCGGCCTCGGGTCAAATGCCCAACGATTTGCCAAATCCGCCGACTTACAGCAAAGTCAACCCCGCCGACGGGCCGATTCTTTACCTTTATCTCACTTCCCCAACACTTCCGCTTTCTGAGGTTGATAAATACGCACAAACCTATCTAGCGCAAAAGCTTTCGACAATCGCCGGTGTGGCGCAAGTGCAGATTTACGGTTCTCAAAAGTATGCTGCTAGAATTCAACTCGATCCGCAACAGTTAGCAACGCGGCAAATTGGCATCGATCAGGTGCAAACTGCGATCGAACAAGGAAACGTCAACTTACCCACAGGAAGCCTTTCCGGCAGCCATAAAAACTTTACCGTGCAAACCAACGGACAGCTTCAGGATGCAGCAGCATTCCGCCGTTTAATTGTGACGTATAAAAATGGACAGCCGATTTATCTCGAACAATTAGGGCGAGTAATTGACAGCGTAGAAAATACTCAACTTGCGAGTTGGTATAACAACGATCGCGCAATTATCCTCACGATTCAAAGACAGCCGGGCACAAATACTGTAGAAGTTGTAGAGACGATTCAAAAATTGCTGCCCAACTTAAAAACTCAGATTCCGAGTTCGATCGATCTTGGGGTGATGTACGATGCGTCTCAATCGATTCGGGAGTCGGTGGATGATGTTCGGTTTACCCTCGTTTTGACGATCGCCCTAGTCATCTTAGTAATTTTCTTATTTTTACGCAATCTATCTGCCACAGTCATTCCCAGCTTAGCGCTGCCGGTTTCGCTGATCGCAACCTTTGGCGTCATGCACTTATTGGACTACTCGCTAGATAACTTGTCGATGATGGCACTGACGCTATCCGTCGGCTTTGTAGTCGATGATGCGATCGTCATGCTCGAAAACATCGTCCGCCACATAGAAGAAGGAGAAACCCCGCGAGAAGCGGCGCTAAACGGGTCTAGGGAAATCGGCTTTACGATTTTATCGATGACACTTTCCTTGGTGGCGGTGTTTATTCCGATGTTATTTATGAGCGAGTTGTTGGGGCGCTTGTTTCATGAATTTGCAGTGACGATTGCAGTTTCAATTTTGGTTTCAGGCTTTGTATCTTTGAGCCTGACACCGATGTTGTGCAGCCGTTTTTTGCGTCCGGTAAATCACGCCAATCAAAGCCGGCTTTATCGAGCTTCAGAGTATGTATTCGAGGTATTTTTGAGTTGGTACGATTGGAGCCTCAAGAAAGCTTTAAAATATCACCGCACCACAATGATTTTGTCCTTCGCAATGGTGTTTGTCACAGTTGGACTATTTATCGCGGTTCCCAAAGGCTTTATTCCCAGCCAAGATACCGGACAAATCACGGGCATTACTCAAGCTGCACAAGATGCCTCTTTTGATGAATTAGTTCGCCACCAGCAAGCCGTTGTCAGCGCGATTCGCCAAGATCCAAATGTGGAAGCAGTTAACTCGAATATCGGGGCAGGAGCGAGTGCAAATGGCGGCGGGGCGGCAGTTGCCGGAAATTCGGGAAGCTTGTTTATTCGGCTGAAACCGCGCTCGCAGCGGCAGATGGGTGCCGATGAAATTGTGGAGAATTTGCGATCGCAGCTAGCAGAGATTCCCGGCATTCAAGTCTTCTTGCAAAATCCTCCGGCAATCCCGCTGGGCACTCAACAAAGCACTGGATTGTATCAACTCGCGCTGCAAAGTTCTGATGTAATTCCGCTGCGGGAGTACGTGCCGCAACTGGTTGACAAAATGAAAGCAATGCCAGAAATTCAGGATGTTAACAGCGATTTGCAGATGACTTCTCAAATCAAAGTTGATATCGATCGCGACAAAGCCTCAGCATTAGGAATTACTGCCAGTCAAATTGAAAACACTCTGAGAAATGCTTACGGCGCTTACCAAGTTTCCACGATTTACGGTGCGAGTAACGAGTATCAAGTCATTTTGGAACTAGAACCAAAGTATCAAAAAGATCCCAATGCTTTGATGCAGCTTTACATCGCTACAGCGGGCAGCAATTCGAGTGATGCTTCTGGCGGTCAAACACAAGTACCGCTAGCAACGTTTGCCAAAATCACTCCGGGAGTTGCACCGTTAATTGTCAACCATGTCGGTAGGATGAATGCTGCGACAATTTCCTACAACCTCGCTCCTGGGGTGGCGCTGGGAACGGCAAACAGCGCGATCGACAAAATCGTGAAATCGGTAATTCCTGACAGCATTTCTACCAATTATAAGGGCGCGAGTCAAGTATTTCAAAGTTCGCTGCCGAGTTTGGGGTTTCTGTTGGCCGTGGCAATTTTGGTAATCTATTTGATTCTCGGTATTTTGTACGAAGATTTCATCCATCCGATTACAATTCTGTCGGGATTGCCTTCGGCGGGATTTGGCGCGTTATTAACGCTGATGTTGTTTGGCGTTGAACTCAACGTTTATTCATTCATCGGCATCATTTTGCTGGTAGGGATTGTTAAGAAAAACGGCATTATGATGGTGGATTTTGCGATCGAAGCCCAGCGCGACGACGGCAAAAAACCAGCGGAAGCAATCTATCAAGCCTGCTTAGTGCGCTTTCGACCGATTATGATGACCACAATGGCGGCACTAATGGGAACATTGCCCATTGCCCTAGGAGTTGGTGCGGGTTCGGAATCTCGCCGCCCGTTAGGAATTGCCGTTGTCGGCGGACTTTTGTTTTCACAAGTTTTGACACTGTATCTGACGCCCGTATTTTACATCTACATGGAATCCTGGCGGAAAAAGCTCAATGAGGTGAATTTTCGGCAAGTTTTTTCATTTAAATGAGGAGGGTAAAATAACCTTTATAAAATATTCGTAGGGTGCGTCGCCTGCGATCGATCCCCAACTAAAGAGACAAGATTGCATAAGTCTTTGATTGATACATAAACCGCAGATGTCAAGCAGATAAACACAGATAAACGCAGATATTTTTAGGATAGTAAACCTGGTATAAGGTGCGTCGCCATAAGGTTATCGATATTTGGTTAAGTATTTTGGAGGGCGACACACCCTACAACTTCTTCCCTCTTCCTTCTTCCTTCTTCCTTCTTCCTTCTTCCTTCTTCCTTCATAATTATGAACCTTTCAGAAATTTTTATCCGCCGCCCCGTAATGACCGCCCTGGTCACAATCGGCATCCTAATCTTCGGTTTGATGAGTTATTTTCTGCTACCAATTAGCGCCTTACCTCACGTTGAATATCCCTTTGTGAGTGTCTCTGCTAGCTTACCCGGTGCCACCCCCGAAACAATGTCATCCTCAGTCGCCGCGCCGCTAGAAAGACAGTTCACTGAAATAGCTGGCCTCAATTCGTTTAACTCCACCAGTTCCACCGGTAGCGCGAACATTTCCCTACAATTCGACTTCAGCCGCAGTGTGAATTCTGCTGCTAAAGACGTACAAGCTGCGATCGCCGCCGCCGCAGGTTCATTGCCGTCGGGAATGCCCAAACCGCCTACCTACCGCAAAGTTAACCCTTCGGTTGCGCCGGTTCTATACCTTTATTTGTACTCCAAAACCCTGCCAATTGCAGAAGTGGATGAAGCTGCAGAAGTGACGATCGCACAACCCATCTCAGCGATCGACGGTGTGGCGCAAGTGCAGGTTTACGGGCAGAAACAATATGCAGTGCGGATTCAACTCGATCCGCGAGAATTGACCGCCAGGGGAATCGGATTAGATCAAGTTAGAACCGCAGTTACGCAAGGAAATGTCAACTTGCCCACCGGAAGCCTTTCGGGCGATAACAAAAGCTATTTAATTCAGGTAAACGGTCAATTAAATAAGGCAGCCGAATACCGATCGCTGATCGTTGCTTACAAAAATGGCGCAGCAGTGAGGCTGCAAGATTTAGGAAACGTGATTGACGACGTGCAGAATAACAAAGTCTTGAATTTGTACAGCGATAAAAATGTTACAAATCAACCTGCAATCTTGCTAGCCGTCCAGCCTCAACCCGATGGAAATACTGTCGAAATCGTCGATGCGATCGTGCAAATGTTACCCGCACTCAAACAACAAATTCCCCAATCGATCGAAATGGGAATTATGTACGATCGCTCTCAATCAATTCGGGCTTCTGTAGATGATGTAAAGTTCTCCTTAGTTTTGTCCGTGTGTCTGGTTGTCTTAGTAATTTTCCTATTTTTGCGGAACCTCACAGCGACGGTAATTCCGAGTTTAGCTTTGCCTGTGGCGATTATCGGTACGTTTGCGGTGATGTATCAGTTGGGATACTCGTTAGATAACTTGTCTCTGATGGCGCTGACGCTTTCAGTGGGGTTTGTGGTGGATGATGCGATCGTGGTTCTCGAAAATATTGTTCGCCACCAAGAAATGGGAGAAGCACCGCTAGAAGCAGCATTAAAAGGGTCGAGAGAAATTGGTTTTACAATTCTATCAATGACGCTTTCATTAGTCGCCGTATTTATCCCCCTTATGTTTATGGGTGGATTAATCGGTAGATTATTTCATGAATTTGCAGTGACTATTTCGGTGGCAATTTTGGTTTCGGGATTTGTTTCTCTGAGCCTGACGCCGATGTTGTGCAGTCGATTTCTCCAATCGTCACACCACCAACGACAAAACCGCTTATATCGCATTTCTGAGCGCGGATTTGAGCTGCTGCTGCAAGGATACGAAGGGTCGCTAAAGCCTGTCTTGAAATACCGTTTTGTGACGCTGATTGTTTCTGTAATTCTGCTGGTATTGACGGCTTATCTGTTCGTTCTGGTTCCGAAAGGCTTTATTCCGACTGAAGACACCGGACAACTGATGGTTAACACAAAAGGAGCGCAAGATATTTCCTTTGAAGATATGCTGCTTCACCAACAAAAAGTCGTTGATATTATTCGGAAAAATCCCAACATCGCAGCGTTGAACTCAACTGTAGGTGCGAGCGGACCGAACGCATCCGCGAACAACGGACGCATCACAATTAGGCTCAAACCCCGATCGCAGCGCCGCCTCAGTGCCGACGAAATCATCCAACAACTGACTCCTAAATTGCGCGGAATTCCGGGGATTCAAGCTTTTTTACGCTCTCCTGCTGCGATTCCGATCGGCGGTCAACAAACAAATTCACAATATCAGTTTACGGTGCAAAGTTTAGACTTGCAAGCGCTGCGTCAAGCGGTGCCGGAATTGTTAGCTAAAATCAAAACGCTACCGGGATTGCGCGGTGTGGATAGCGATTTGCAACTGAGCACGCCTCAGCTTCAAGTTAAAGTCGATCGCGACAAAGCCGCAGCCGTCGGCGTTAGTGCTCAACAAGTGCAAAAAACCCTCAGCGCAGCTTACGCTTCAGGACAGGTTTCGACGATTTATACCCCGAACAATCAATTTACGGTTGTGTTAGAGCTCAAGCCTGAGTTTCAGCGCGATCCGAGTGCTTTGTCGATGCTTTACGTGCGATCGAACACCGGACAAATGATCTCGCTAAGTGCGATCGCAAATGTCACCCAAACAGTCGGCCCGCTAACCGTCAATCACCTAACTGGATTGCCCTCTGCTACAATCTCCTTTGACACTCTTCCAGGCACATCACTGAGTCAAGCAACCGCAGCTATCGAGAAAGTTGCAAAGGATATTTTGCCGCCGTCAGTGACAACAAGTTTCCAAGGTGCCGCACAGGTATTCAACCAATCTTTTAACGATTTAGGTTGTTTGTTGGTAGTTTCTATTGTGGTGATTTATTTAATTCTCGGCATTTTGTACGAGGATTTCATTCACCCGCTGACAATTTTGTCAGGTTTACCGTCAGCCGGATTTGGTGCACTGTTAACGCTGGTAATCTTTCAGGTTGAACTCAATCTCTATTCGTTTATCGGGATTATTCTGCTGGTGGGAATTGTCAAGAAAAACGGTATCATGCTGGTAGATTTTGCGATCGAGAAACAGCGCCAAGAAGGCAGAAGCGCGTTTGATGCCATTTACGAAGCTTGCATCGTCCGCTTCCGTCCGATTATGATGACGACGATGGCGGCTTTAATTGGAACTTTGCCGATCGCCCTGGGAGTTGGTAGCGGTTCCGAATCGCGCCGTCCGTTGGGAATTGCGATCGTCGGTGGATTGCTGTTTTCGCAAGTTTTAACGCTGTATCTGACTCCGGTATTTTACACTTATATGGAAGCGTGGCGCAAACGGCTAGGTCAACCAAAAATGAAGCTGTCTGAATTTTTCTGGCGTCCGAAAACTCGACCTTCGAGCAGAAATTAATACTAAATCCGCGTTAAAAACTTCTTTATTAGAGTGGGCGGTTTCAACTGCCGAGTACAATTTTTAACGTGGATTATGGACTCTGCTTTATTAATAATTTAATAATCAGCGGACGATCGCCTTTTTACATCTCTCCTTTGATTAGTGCGATCGGGTCTTTTTTTCTGTCTACCTTTTTTTATCTGCTCGCTCATCTCGACAAACAAATCTCTGCGTAAATAAGGATAGTCGCTCACCCACACGTCGCGGCTGGGAATATAAATATCTGAAACTTTGGCAATTCTGCCTAAATCTTCTTGATTTGACATAATTAACATTAAAGCAGCTTGGCCGGGGACAATTCCTTGGTGTTCTTTCCGCAAGGGAGCTCGAAGTGTAGTAGTAAATCCGGTTTTGTCACCAACTTCTAAGTTGATGCGCGGTTCTAGGTTGTCAACTATTACGAGTTGTCCTTTTTGATTGACTGTTTCTTCTTGACTTGTGACTTCATCTGTGATGTATACATCCAAAACTCGTCCTTGCCAAAAACCGCAGTATTGATATTTGCGACATTCTGCATTCCGCAAACTCGCCCACCAAATCGGTCCCCACAGCCAGTACAAACCAGCTATCAATCCGGTGATTAAAACTAGCGGCCCGACATCGGAACCGGCCAAGTTATAGACTACCAGAAGAAAAACTACGATGACGGCAGAGATTAACATTCGCCTCAAAAAATCGGGCGGTTTTCCCCATATATATTTGTATTGCGCTCCCGTGGCGACGGCGGGAATTAGTTCTTGAAAGGTTTCGCGGGTTAAGGGAAGTAGCATAATTGGGAATGGGGAATGGGGAATGGGAATGGGGAATGGGGAATGGGGAATGGGGAATTGGGAATTGGGAATGGGGAATTGGGAATTGGGAATGGGGAATTGGGAATTGGGAATGGGGAATGGGGAATGGGGA